>CALGDB010000322.1 GCA_937884175.1 uncultured Flavobacteriales bacterium | reverse complement strand
CGTGGCCTTGGCGCCCATAGTCATGACACTGTCACGTAGGATGCCGCGTCTTTTGATGGCTGCCGCTCTCTGCTTCATGTTGGCCGTGGTAGGCCGGATGGCATAGTTCGTCACCTTCTGCATCTCCTTGCGCCGCTCCTTGACAGTCATGCCGCCAAGCATCTGAAGCTTCTTCTCGAAGTGCTTGAGGTGCGAAGTGTCCACTACAGCATTGGGCCGAAACTTGTTACTGAGCAGCGCCATGTCAAAGTATTGTTGGCGTGAAGTTGTCCCGGCGCAAGCCGAGCAAGCGAGTGTACTCTCCGTTGCCAAACTCGTCTACACGAGTAAGCTCATAGTACTTGTTGTTGAACTCCACGAGCCACTGCTCCGTGATGGCTGGCCGGAACTTCTTGATGTAGAACTCGGTTCTTGCCTCAACCACAAGCTGCTTGCCGTGAGACTCCTCACCAATGGTAGACCACTCGATGTCTCGGCGTTTCGCAAAGCAGGTCAAACGGAGGTTGTAACCGTTGATTTCCGTTTCGCCAAAACTGTTGACACGAACGCTTGGCTCGTACAACTTGATCTTCCTACGGAAGGTGCCGATGTTCAACATTAGACAAAGGATTGTTGGCGATACCTGTCGAGCAAGAACCTACTGTTCATAGGTACCTCGAAGATTCGCTCCTTGCCCACGTCTTGACGATTCTCATAGTAGTGACCAGCAATCATCAAGAAAGCTTGGTACACATACTCAGGCACCGCCGTGGTAACCGTTGAGAAGGTGAACTTGTATCGATTAAGGACTCTGCCCGAATCATTGAACCCGGACTTCATGTGAACGCGCAAAGGATTGCTGACCTCATCGACATCATAAGTGTCATCGGCAGCAAGCACATACGTCCCGTTGACCATCACATAGAGCTGTGAATCTCCTGTGATGGTGTCAAATCTTTTTGGGATGTTTACTACAGGGTAGGCGTAATCCCAATACGCTGTGTGTGTGATAGTGCCAAACTCAACATCGCAATAGTCTTCGATGTAAGAACGCACCGACGCCATGAGGTCCGTGATGTACGTGTCGTCATCACTAAAGTCCACACGCAAATGAGTCTTGACGTCAGCAAGCTCAGGTAGCTTACCAGCCGCCAAAGTTCTTGAGCCTGACGAAGGACCGAATTGTATGTGTGGATGTGGAAGCATAGCGTGGGTGGGAAGCCCGGACCCCAGCCCGAAGGCCAGGATCCAGGATTACCAAATCAGATATTACGCAACGGCAACGTACTTAGCAGAAGCAGCGTGTCCAACCTTACAGTTGGCGTAGTAGTTCATGATGAGTCGCGTGACCCCTTCGTGGGCACGAGTCATATTGTCCACTACGAGGTCTGCACCGCCCCAGTAGCAGCAGTACACATCGTCCATGTTAATCATGAAGAACGGAAGTGCATTGGCCTCGTTGCTGAGGGCAGTCACGCTACCAGCGGCAGCGTAGACTTCAGCAGCGGTATCGACAGTTGCATCAGTCAACAAAGCAGCAGTGATTTGGCTGTGGCCGTAAGCCTTGTAGCCAGCAATCGTGCCGTCCGCTTGCAAGGTGGGGATACCACCGTTGGTCACGGCTTGCTGAGAACGAGCAACAGCCAACTGAGCGTTAGACGAGAAGAAGGCTGAGTTGTTGCTCAAAGCGTCGGCATCACCGAGGGCAGCAATCAAATCGTTTGCAGAAGCAAAGTCGATGGCTGGGATAGCGGCAGCAGCAGTGGTGCTACGCTTGACCAAAGAACCTTGAGAGACAAAGTTAGTCCAAGCTTGCTTGTCGAGCAAACCTCCGCTGTGCTTGCGGAATTGTGCAGCGACAACAGCGTCGAACGTGTTGGAAGACGCAGCCAGCATCTGATTCGACACGTCAATGCGAGAAGCAATACGCACAGGCGCGATGTCAACCGCAGTCAATGCGCTACCCTCATCACGAGCGGCGTTCTCAGTCTCAATGCCCGTGGCATCGGACGGCATAGCTGGGAGACGCACAGTTCCGGCAACGCCAGTGATGCGCTTACCTCCTGCGGCCTCGATGATGGACTCAGGAACGAGACCTGCCAACACTGGCTGCTCGGAAGTACCAGTAGTGGTTGAGAAAGCAGAGATGTCTCCGGAAGCACGGTGAGTCAAACCCATTGGGATTTGAATGTGACCAGTAGGAGCGATGCCCGCTTCGCGGTACTCCTTCATGGCTTCCTGTTGCATCTCAGCCTCACGGCCTTCGAGACGACCTCCGTTGCGGAACTGGTCCACAGCGGCTTGCAAGCTGTAGTGCTTGGCGTGGTTGTCCATCTCGCGCTCTTCGGACTCAGATGCCGCACCTGCGAGGTTCCGAGCAAGGATTTGCTCAGACTTCTCAGCCTTGGTAATCTTCGCGTCGAGAGCGTAGATTGATTCATTGAGGTCGCCCTGACGGGTCTCCTCATCTTCAGTGAACTCGCGCTCCTCGGTGGAGGCGACGTTGACGAGATCCTCCAGCTCAGAGATGAGGGAGGCTCGTTCTTCCTTCAAAGCAATAGAGTGCTTCATTTTGTTTGGGAATTATGGTGGTGAATGGAAAGAAGTGCCTCCGCTACTTTCCTCTTTGGAGCGAGCATCGGCGGATTTTCGTTGTCATCAGAAGCTTGAACTTCTGCTTCGGCCTCCATGGCGGCAATCATGTCGCGCATCTTAACGGAGGTCTGAGGGTACGCAGGGCTGACAACTGGTGAGATGTCTGCCAAGCGTGATACTTTTTTGATGTAGCGGCGGTAGGTGCCGTCTTCTTTTTTCTCATAGTCATCCTCTCTGACTACAAAGCCAAAGCTGGAGCCACGGACGTCGCCGCGCTTGATGCTCTCAGCAAGATCCTGGGCGTAGCTTTGATTGCCCAACTCGAACCTGTAGTACAAACCTTTCTCGTCAACCTTGAGGCGCAACGTGCCTTCGCCATTAACACTTCGTGCCAAGGGCATGTTTTGGTCATGGTTGAACAAGGCAACAACGTCGTCACCAAGTCGGTCTTCAAAGGCTCCTTTGCTAACCACTTCCTCTACCTGTCCAATCATTGTGGGCTGGTCAAAGACAGCAGCGTAGCCTTCTACAGTGCGGCCCTCATCAGAGAGGCGCACCTCAAGCTCTTCGTTGTTTGCAAGATGTCTGCGTTCGATATCACTCATAGCATTTCGTTTTGTACTCAGGGGGTGAGATGATGGTAGTAGGTCCAAGTCAAATTTACCTCCTTTGAACCTTTCATTGCGCAAGGCATACATGAAGGCATTTACACGAGCAAATGCCCACTGCTCAGGGCTTTTTACATTTGGACGTACTGACTGCGGGTTTGTTTTGTAAGCGCCAATGCCACGACGAAAGCATGCAGCCAGCATACCGTAAGTTGCTTTGTGCTTTGGGTCTTTATCATTGTGGTCCTTGACTTTCTTCTGCAATCCTTTCTTGACCGCATCCGTGATAGCGCGTTCTTCAGTAGCAACTTCGGCTTGGCGCTCTGCCTTACGGATGACGCCGCTGCACCATGAGCGCATGCTGGAGCCACCCCAAGCGGCATACATGATGCTGCCGCAGATGTCTCGCCCTTTCTCATCGGTGAACTTGCCTTGGTTGTACACGGCTGCTCGGCTAAGGAAGCTGAAAGTCCTCTTTACTGTGGACAGGCTCAATGGAGCGCCGGACGACAACTGCGATGCCCGCACCCAACCAACCGAGGTTCCACAAGAAGTGCCGTTCTTCTCCTTGTGACGGAGGGCACGCCTTGCAGCCTTGCGGGCAGATTGTGGATAGTTACTGTACGTCGCCATCGGGTTCTGCTCCAGTTAGTGATTGCGCATACGCCTCCATGCTGTTGAGAGGGATTTGATTGACTTGAACAAGGTTCAAATCTCCTGACTCCACGCCGTTCATATCCTCCAATCCTCTGACTTCGTTGATTGTCAAAACGCCATCGGTCAAGAGGGTGTGGTAGTAGTTGGCTCGTGCTGACATGTCGCCACGCATCAAGCTCAACATGCTGAACCGGAACTCATGCTCGTCTTGCTCACCGGGTGTAAGCAGCTTACGTCGCAGCTCTTGCTCGATGTTGACGATCCAGGGGTGAATGGTGTGCTTGGCAAAGAACAAGTCTTGCTGCTCCACATTGCTATACTTCTGCTCTCCAACCTGTACCATGCCAGTGGGCACATTGAAGATGCGGCAAATCTCTTCGACCTGATACTTACGCGTATCCAAGGCTTGAGCCTGTTCGGGTGGGATGCCGACACGCTCGTACTTTAGCCCAGCTTCCAAGATAGCTGTGGCGTGGCTGCTATTCATGCCATGGTACTTTTGGTCCCATGTGCTGCCAAGCCTACGGTACTGGTCCTCACTCAAGACCTTGTCAGTCATGAGGACACCGCTCATGTTGCCGCCACTCCCGAAGAAGCTGGCACCATAGGACTGCGCGGCGTAAGCCAAGCCAATGTTTTCGAGGTGTTCACGGATGGGGCTTTGCCCACGGAAGCACTCGATAGCCAACACGTCCTCGTTGAAAAGCGCCTCCTCGGTGTCCCGGTAAATGTAGATGCGGCGACCGTTCAAGTCCTTGGCCTTGATTTGATCCGGCGGCACCAGCATCAAACTTTTAGGGCGTCCAGCTTGGTCGCGCTCAATCAGAGCGTAACCGCCACCGTGCATCAAAGCATCCGACACGATGTATTGCCAAAAGTGAAACGCACCCATGTACTGGTTCGGCTCCCTTGCGCACAGCTTGTAAGCGACATGGTCGCTAACCATGTCCTTCCTTCCCTCCTGTACTCGGAACAACCCAATGTCCAAGCTGGCGATAGTGCTGGCAATCTTGTTGATACAGGCGTAAACAGCGGACACGGAAAGTGCGCCCTCCTCACTAAGGACAACCCCTGAGCGTGTTGGTGCCCAAGGGTAGTATAGTGCGGGGTCAAATGACCTCTCCTCTTGCTGCGCTGGTCGAATTGCGCTGCGGAGACGT
>CALGDB010000321.1 GCA_937884175.1 uncultured Flavobacteriales bacterium | reverse complement strand
GTTTGGTGCTGCCGTACCTCTACTACTGGTACCTCTGGCAATACCTCGCTGAAGACGTCATCCGAGGATTTCGGCTCTATCTGAAAGGTGCTTTGATTGTTTCGATCGTCGGCCTTTTGATTTTCCTCGACAGCCTTTTTCCGGTCGGGATTTACGCCGCGTTAAGCGCATTTCTTAAGCTCAATCTCACCCCGGCGGTGTTTGGGATCCGCATCGCCTCGACGCTAGGCGAGACGACGTATTTCGCCAATTCGATCGCCCCCGCCGGGCTGTTTGCCCTGTGGCGACTGTTTTTCCGGCAACCTGATTTTGACGCGTACCTGCAAGACCAGGGGTTGTGGTTAAAACGGTGGCAGGCCTTGGCGATATTGGTGGCCTTAATATTGACCTACAGCACCATGGCATTGGTCGGACTCCTGGTTTCCTTTGCCCTAATTCTGCTGATCAAACGACAATTGCGTACCATGCTGTTTTCCGGATTCTTGGTGCTGCTGACGGTAACCATTGCGCGCACAGTTCCTGAAATCAACGAGCGTTTGGTGGGACTGCGGAATGCGACAGAAGTTGCCGAAACCAACGTTCACGGCTCAAGTGCCATTTTATACAACCACGCGGTGATCACCTGGGAAAATTTCAGCCGAAACCCTTGGGTGGGAAGCGGCTTGGGTTCGCACCCGGTGGCCACCAAGAAATACAGCATCCTGTGGGATACGACCGCTTTTGCCTATGCCGAACAAAATGCTCCTGATGCTTCGAGTATGTTTTTGCGCATTGCCTCTGAATTGGGGCTTTTCGGCATCCTACTTACGCTGTTTTTCTTGCGCACCCAATACTTCAAAGTGCAGCTTTATGACCACGAAGGACTGGTGTTGAAACTGATCAGTGCAGCCTTCCTTGTCACCCTTTTGTTGCAGTTATTCCGGCAAGGAAATTTCATTTTGAACGGATTTCCCTTTTTCGTGTACGGCTACTTCTTCGCGTATCAGCAATTTAAATCGCTGAATTGATGGCACATTAACGGCATACCCCTCACCAATGAAATCTTCGGTCACATGGCTCATGCGCCACCCACGCGCAAACACCAACCACAGCATCGAACGCTGCTTTGAAGCCATCGACGGGGGCATGCGAAGAGCGGCGGCGCCTACCATGCAGCCGGTGATGCATGTTGTGCCTCGGCCCACCAGCGGGCTATTTTCTATGCTTCAAAACTGTTGGGCCGCGCTTCAAATTCAGGCCGATATCGCCCACATTACAGGAGATATCCATTACGTATTGCCTTTCGTTCGAGCCAAGCATCGCATATTAACAGTGCACGATGTCGGTCACGTCCAAGACCCGGCTCATTCGAAGCTCAAGCGTTGGTTGCTCCTCTTCATCTGGTTCAAGTGGCCGCTGCAGCATTGTGACACGGTTGTCTGTGTATCGCAAAAAACACGAGAACGCCTCGGTAAACTGGTCCCGGCCATTCCCGGCCAAAAGCGACTAGTTATCCCCGCCGCCATCCGGAAACAGTCTTTGGAAACGTCAGAGGCACACCGATTCCCCACCGATCGGCAGATTATCCTGCAAATGGGCACTGCTCCGAACAAAAACCTGGCACGCGTCTGGTCCGCCTGCGAAGCACTAGGGTGCCACCTGGCCATTGTAGGGCAACCGACAAACGAATTGAATCGCCTACAAGCCCGCAGCACGCTTAGCCATTCGCTTCATACCAATGTATCAGATGAAGAACTGGAACGGCTGTACCTCGGATGCGATGCTGTGGCCTTCATCTCCACGTACGAAGGCTTTGGAATGCCGGTCATCGAAGCCCAAGTCTTCAGCAAGCCCTGCGTGACATCCTCCATCGAACCCATGAAAAGCCACGCGGGAGGTGGTGCCATCTTGGTCGATCCCAAAAATGAATCGGACATCCAGGAGGCCCTGCACAACGCCTTAACCGATGCGGAGCTTCGCGAGCGCACAGTTGGCAAAGGGCGCGTCAACGTTCACCGCTTCTCGGGCGACGAAGTTGCTCAGCAGCACGTCCAGCTGTACCGTGAACTGCTTGAAAAATAAAGCCCTTGATGGCGACCAAATGACTCGTTAAAAATTTTCAACCGCCTGAGGCACTTCATCGGGGCCTTGGGTAATCATCTCGTGCCGCCTAATTACCTTGTGACCCTTCCATTTTTGATTCAGACGACCATGCTCAATGCGAAAAAATCCCGTATCCGCCACCTTGCCAAAGCCGTAACATGGCGCATCATCGCCTCTGGAACTACCTTCTTGTTGGCTTGGTTTTTTTTTCAAGACGACGCCAAAGCCGTGCAGAAAGCCACGAGTGTGGCCGTTGCAGAAAGCGTGCTGAAGACGGCCTTGTACTATTTTCACGAACGAGCGTGGTTCCGCTACGGAAAATTGGGCCGTTCATGATTCACCCCAAACTTTAGCACAGCTATGACGCAAGACTACCAATTGGACCATTTAGACGAACTCGAAGCGGAGTCGATATTCGTGCTGCGGGAGGTTGCCGCTCAATTTGAGCGACCGGCCATCCTCTTTAGCGGCGGAAAGGACAGCATTGTGGTGACGCATTTGGCAACCAAGGCGTTCGCCCCTGCCCGCATCCCCATGCCGCTGGTTCACATCGACACCGGCCACAATTTCCCAGAGACCATCGAATTCCGTGACGGATTGGCCGAACGACTCGGTGTGCAACTCGTCGTTGGCAGCGTCCAGGCCACCATCGACGCCGGACGCGTGCGGGAAGAGACCGGAGCACAAGCGAGCCGCAACCGACTACAGACTACTACGCTCCTCGACACCGTCGAAGATGGCAAGTATGACGCGTGCGTCGGTGGAGCACGGCGCGACGAAGAGAAAGCCCGCGCCAAAGAACGCTTCTTCAGCCACCGCGACGATTTTGGGCAGTGGGATCCGAAACACCAGCGCCCTGAGTTATGGAACCTTTTCAACGGCAATCACATGCCCGGCGAGCACTTCAGGGTCTTTCCATTAAACAACTGGACTGAACTGGATATCTGGAACTACATCACCCGCGAACAAATCGCGCTACCAAGCCTGTATTTCGCCCACGATCGCAAATGCGTGGTGCGCGACGGTGTTATTCTCGCCCACAGCGAACACCTACCACACCGGGAAGGCGAAACACCGGAGACAATGCGGGTGCGGTTCCGAACCCTTGGGGACCTGACCATCACCGGAGCCATCGCAAGCGACGCAGACACCTTGGAAAAAATCACCGCTGAAGTGGCCGCTACCCGAATTACCGAGCGCGGCGGCCGTGTCGACGACAAACGCAGCGAGACCTCCATGGAGGACCGCAAAAAAGAAGGCTACTTCTGATGAGCACAACCAATCAAAACTCCCTCCTCCGCTTCACCACGGCGGGCAGTGTAGACGACGGCAAGAGCACGCTTATTGGACGGTTGCTATACGACAGCAGGAGCATCTTCCAAGACCAATTGGAGGCCGTCGAAAACTCCAGTCGCAAAAAGGGCCTCGAAAACGCAGACCTGAGTCTGCTGACCGATGGGTTGCGTGCGGAGCGCGAACAAGGCATCACCATCGATGTGGCGTACCGCTACTTCGCCACGCCGCGCCGCAAGTTCATCATCGCTGACACGCCAGGGCACTTGCAGTACACCCGCAACATGGTAACCGGCGCATCGACCGCCGACTTGGCGATTATCTTAATCGATGCCCGGCATGGACTCGTGGAACAGACCCACCGGCACAGTTTCATCGCGTCGCTTTTAGGCATCAAGCACCTCGTGGTCTGCGTCAACAAAATGGACCTCGTAGATTTCAACGAAGACCAGTACCAAACCATCACTTCGGCTTTCCGCAATTTCTCTTCGCGGCTCGACATACCGGACATTAAGTTCATTCCGATCAGTGCGCTGTTTGGCGATAATGTGGTGGAAGCATCGGCGAACATGCCGTGGTACGAAGGCGGCACCTTGTTAAGCCACTTGGAAGAGGTCCACGTCGGCAGCGACCGCAATTTGCAAGACTGCCGCTTCCCCATTCAATACGTCATCCGCCCCCAAACCGATGAGGCGCGTGACTTCCGCGGGTACGCAGGTCGGATCGCTTCAGGGGTCTTCAAAGTGGGCGACGAAATGGTGGCGCTCCCGAGCGGTATGCAGTCCCGTGTCAAGGAAATTTTCGTTGGCGCTGACGCTGTTGAGTGCGCCTTCCCGCCGCAGAGTGTCACTATTACGATGGAAAACGACATCGACCTCTCGCGCGGAGACATGTTGGTCCGCGAGAACAACCAACCCCGAAGCCTTCAGGAAATCGATGCACAACTCTGTTGGATGGGCGACGAAAGGTTGAATCTGGGCGTGCGTTACGTCGTGCGCCACGGTACCACGGAAGTCAAGTCCATGATCCGTGAAGTACTTTATAAAGTCGACATCAATACCTTGCACCGCAATGAAGACGACAAACAGATTGGCATGAACGACATCGCTCGTGTCCGTTTGCGCACTGCTTCGCCTCTGCTGGCGGACGACTACCGCCGAAACCGCACAACCGGCTCATTCATCCTCATCGACCCGGGCACGAATTTGACCGTTGCCGCAGGATTCATCAGCTAATTGCCCATGATCTATTGGTTCACTGGCCAACCCGGCCACGGCAAAACGACCCTCGCAAAAGCCCTTATCGCGCACCTCCGCGCCCAAGGCACCGAGCCTTTCCACGTGGACGGAGACGACTTGCGCGCGCTGACTGCGAATGCCGACTACAGCCGCGCCGGCCGCGAGGCGAACATCCGCCGGGCACAAACCATCGCGCACTATTTGCAAAACCAAGGGCGCACAGTAGTGGTCTCATTGGTTGCGCCATACAGAGACATCCGGGAGGAATTAAAGGCGAACGCTGAGGTGACTGAAGTCTACGTCCATACCACAGAGAAGCGAGGTCGCGAGGACCGGCACGCGACCGATTACGAAGCACCGTTGGAAAACTTCATCGACATCGATACCACAGGACGGTCGGAGGAGGACAGCTTGAAGGAGCTATTGGACCGACTTTGACCCTATCTTCGACGTTAAACCACTGTGATGAAACCCGTTGAAGTCAGCAACCAAGTGCGCGATTTGTTTGAGGCCTACCTCGAGCAAAACGGCCACCGCAAGACGCCCGAACGCTTCGCCATCCTGAAGGAGATTTACGACTTTGAAGGGCATTTTGACATTGAGTCCTTGTTCGCCACCATGCAGACCAAGGAATACCGGGTCAGTCGTGCGACCCTATACAACACCGTGGAACTGTTGATCGATTGCAATTTGGTCCGTAAGCACCAGTTTGGCGAGAAAGTGGCCCAGTACGAAAAGTGTTACCGCGTCAAGCAACACGACCACGTCATCCTCGCTGATACGGGCGAAGTTATCGAATTTTGTGATCCACGCATCCAACAGATCAAGGCCACGTTGGAGGAGCTATTTGACATCGAGGTCATGCACCACAGCCTGAATGTCTACGCGCGGAAAAAGCCCGAGCAGTGACCTTTTTCCACATCCCTCCACAAGGGGTAGGAAAGCCCCTCGAGATTGCCCAAATTTGCTCCTTTGAAAAAGACCGGTTGACATGAAGGTTGATGTGCTTTTGGGCCTCCAATGGGGCGACGAAGGAAAGGGGAAAATCGTGGATGTCCTGACCCCGCAGTACGACATCATCGCGCGCTTCCAAGGCGGACCGAACGCCGGGCACACGTTGATTTTTGATGGCAAGAAGCACGTCCTTCATACCATCCCGAGCGGCGTGTTCCGCGAAGGCACCCAAAACGTCGTCGGCAATGGCGTCGTCATCGACCCGGTCATCTTCAAGCGCGAAATCACCCAACTCCTCGAAGCCGGTGTGGACCCCCGCCCCAACCTGTATATCAGCCGGCGCGCGCACCTCATCGCTCCCACCCACCGACTGCTCGACGCAGCATCGGAACAAGCCAAAGGCAAGGCCAAAATCGGCTCGACCCTGAAAGGCATCGGTCCGACCTACATGGACAAGACCGGTCGCAACGGCCTCCGCGTCGGTGACCTCACCAGCGGTAAGTTCGAGGAGCGCTACCAAGCGCTGCGCACCAAGCACCTCGGCCTCCTTGCCCAGTACCCCGACTTCGAGTACGACCTCGAAAGCGTGGAGGCGGAGTGGCTCGCAGCAGCCAAAGAACTGGGCCAACTCCAACTCATCGATACCGAGCACTTCCTCAACGAAGCCCTCGACTCCGGCAAGCGTGTTTTAGCGGAAGGCGCCCAGGGAACCATGTTGGACATCGACTTCGGCACCTATCCCTTCGTAACTTCTTCGAATACCATCGCCGCCGGCGCGTGCAATGGGTTGGGTGTGGGACCCGGCCGCATCGGCGAAGTCATCGGGATTTTCAAGGCGTACTGCACCCGCGTGGGCAGCGGTCCCTTCCCGACCGAGCTCCTCGACGAGACGGGTGAAGCCCTGCGCGAAGCGGGCGGCGAGTACGGTGCCACCACCGGGCGTCCACGCCGCTGCGGTTGGCTCGACCTCGTTCAACTGCGTTATGCCTGCCGTGTCAACGGCGTCACTCAACTCGCCATGATGAAGGCCGACGTACTGAGCGGATTCGATGCGATTCCTGTGTGCCATGCGTACGAACATGCTGGAGCAACTACGGCGAACTTGCCGTTTGGTATCGAGCCCGACGAAGTCACGCCGACCTATTCCGACCACAAGGGTTGGCAAGAAGATTTGACTGGTGTGACGACTGTCGAAGGCCTGCCCGTAAGCCTGCACGACTACATCGCTATGGTCGAGAAGGAAATGAAGATTCCGGTCAAAGTGGTGAGTGTGGGACCAGACCGTGCGCAGACGATTCAGCGGTGATTACCGAAGATTTTGGCACACCGTGAAGGCGATTCGTCTGTGCCCGGAAGGCGATTTTATTTACAATTTTATTTGGGTATTCTTTCTGTGTGGGGCCATGAGGTCGATGCCAACGACCGACCTTTAACTTAATGCCAAATCAAGCCACCACGCGCCTAGACCTGTTCGACAATTCCGGGCACAACCCCGGGAATGTATTGGGTCGCGTGCTCTGGGTGGTGGCCAGCGGCCTCTTCTTCCAAACTTGGTTTCCTTGGCCTTCGGGATTGAAGGTCAGACTGCTGCGGTTGTTTGGAGCGCGCATCGGCAGCGGCGCGGTCATCAAGCCGCATGTGACCATTAAATACCCATGGAAACTGGAAGTGGGCGACCATGTCTGGATCGGGGAACAGGCTTGGATCGACAACCTCGACCGCGTGGTCATCGGCAGCCACGTGTGCATCTCCCAAGGCGCACTGTTGCTTTGCGGAAACCACGATTACTCAAAGGACACCTTCGATCTCATGACTGGATCCATCGCCCTCGAAGACGGTGTGTGGATGGGTGCCAAGAGCGCCGTGATGCCAGGGGTGACGTGCCAATCCCATGCCGTGCTCACAGCCGGCAGCATGGCGACTTCCGACCTTGACCCGTATACCATTTACCGTGGTTGCCCCGCGCAAGCCGTCAAACCCAGAACCGTCACACCGTAAAGCCCGAAGCCCGTTGTCCGCTCCTTCCTCGACATATGCCATTCTTCGCCGGGTCTACGCGCTGCTCAATCAGCAAGAACGCGAACGCTCTGTGTTTTTGCTATTGAGCATCT
>CALGDB010000320.1 GCA_937884175.1 uncultured Flavobacteriales bacterium | reverse complement strand
CTGATTCACTGAGCATCGCAACGAACTTTAATCAAAAAGGGCGCCTCACCAGGGCGCCCTTTTTCGTGTCAAAAGGAGGCGGGATTACTTTTCTTTAAATCGATTGATGGCTTCTCGTGTAAAATCGCTGAGTACCAGACGGCCCGAAATTGCCGCTCGCTCGGGCAGCAGGGATTCCCAGTGGTCGGTCCCGGCCCAGAACACGCGCTTTAATTCCGCCATGGCTTCCGGGTTGGAAGCTGCGAGTCGTTGTGCAAACGCGTCAATGGCTCCGTCCATGGATGCAGCGTCATCGAATACCTGTGCATAGAGGCCCTGTTTTTGCGCCCATTGGGCGTCGTACCAGTTTGCCGCATCGACGGCCAAGGCTGTGAAAGCTGCGGTGCCCATCTTGCGTTCAACGGCAGGACCAACGACGAAGGGACCGATACCGATAGCGAGTTCGGATAGCTTGACGCTCGCAAAGGAGGTGGCCAGTGCGTAGTCAGCCGCAGCCGCGATGCCAACACCGCCTCCTACTGTTTTGCCT
This sequence comes from uncultured Flavobacteriales bacterium, assembly GCA_937884175.1. Lineage (GTDB taxonomy): Bacteria > Bacteroidota > Bacteroidia > Flavobacteriales_D > Sanyastnellaceae > UA16. Next base: position 15,643 of record CALGDB010000320.1, on the reverse strand, counting down.
TGCACCCGACAAATGATGAATTTCGGGCTCCGACGCATGGCTAGAATGACCTTGCTGAATCCACTGAAAAACTCGAGGCCCTCGTCTTCGTTTTGAATGGTGATCAATTCGTCAAAACTGGCTCCCGCGCAAAATGCGCGGTCTCCCCACGATTTAAGTACGATGACGTTACAATCGGCGTTGCCCGAAGCTTCATCAACGGTGCGGGCCAGTGCATCGAGCACGGCGCTTGGCAAGGAATTACTTGCGGGATGTCCGAACGTGATGGTGCCTACACCACGGCTGTTGATGGTCATTTGAACCCCACCGCCTTTCAAGTCGGCGTTCATCTTACTTGCGATCAGCCAACGACACGAAGCTGCGCGCTTTCGAGCCGGTGAATACCTGACGGGGACGGCCAATCGGCTCCCGGTTTTCGACCATTTCCTTCCATTGCGCAATCCAACCCGGCAAACGTCCCAACGCAAACAGCACCGTGAACATGTCCGTCGGAATGTTTAAGGCGCGGTAGATGATGCCCGAGTAAAAGTCTACGTTTGGGTACAAGCCACGCTGGAGGAAGTATTCGTCATTCAAAGCCACTTGTTCCAATTGCTTCGCAATGTCCAAAACGGGGTCGTCTATGCCGAGCTGGCCTAAGACTTCGTCAGCGGCCTTTTTGATGATGCGGGCACGAGGGTCGAAGTTCTTGTACACGCGGTGACCAAAGCCCATGAGGCGGAACGAGTCGTTTTTGTCTTTGGCTTTGTCAATCCATTTCTGCAGGTCGCCGCCGTCTTCTCGGATGGCTTCGAGCATTTCGATGACTGCTTGGTTGGCACCTCCGTGAAGCGGGCCCCAAAGCGCGGCGATCCCGGCGGAGACGCTGCTGTACAAGTTGGCTTGGGAAGAGCCCACAACTCGAACCGTTGACGTTGAGCAATTTTGCTCGTGGTCAGCGTGCAGGATCAACAGTTTGTTGATGGCGCTTTCGACGATGGGGTCAACCGTGTATTCTTCTGAGGGCAGCGCAAACATCATCTGGAGAAAGTTCCCGCAGTAGCTCAGCTTGTTTGACGGGTACACCGTGGGATGGCCCATGTTATGCTTGTACGCCTGTGCAGCAAGTGTAGGCAACTTGGCAATCAACCGGTGGATGGTCAATTCGATGTCGACTACGGAGCGGTTGGGGTTCTGCGATTCCGGGTAGAAGGTGCTTAAGCTTGAAATCATTGAGCTGAGCATGCCCATTGGGTGTGCACCCGGAGGGAACGCTTCGAAGAACCGTTTCATGTTTTCGTGCACCAGAGTGTGGTGCGTGATGCCTTCTTGGAAGTACTTGAGTTGCTCCGCGTTCGGAAGGTCCCCGTATATCAACAGGTATGCGACCTCAATAAATGAAGCGTTTTCGGCCAACTCTTCGATGGAGTAACCGCGGTAACGAAGGACACCGTTCTCCCCGTCGAGGTAGGTGATGGCGCTTTGTGTTGATCCCGTGTTTTTGAATCCATAGTCCAACGTGATGTAACCCGTCTGCACGCGCAACTTCGAGATATCGATGGCTTTTTCCTTTTCAGAACCTTCGATTATGGGAAATTCGAACGTTTCTCCATTAAGAATTAGTTGTGCTGTCTCACTCATAATGTGACGCGATTTGGGTTAAAAATTATCGCAGTTCAGCGCCCACGGAGGGCCTGCTTTCGGCTGCAAATATAGGCCACGGCAGATGGTTCTGCACAGTGGCAAACTCAGCTACCTACTGGAAGCTGGGTGAGAAGGTGTCTCGGAATTTTTCCCACTGATCTTGCTGCACCTCAGGGGTGTAAGCTTCAGCGAAGAATCGCAGGTACAATTCCAATTGCTGCGGTGACTTGTAACCGGGAATCGGTGTGATTACGGCAGCGTTTTCATCGAAGTAGATGAGCGTTGGGTAGGCATTAACGCCGAGAGCACGGGAAAGTTGGTGGGTGCTGTTCCGTCCTCGGACATTCGGATTCCAACTGGGGTTTTCAAAGGTGCGGTCTTGGTACGCCACCGGGTCTGGTGATTCAGCGTCGAATTTGACTGCGTAGTAATTGGCGTTGATATACGAGATCACGTCAGCATTGGTGAACGTGTTGCGCATCATCATTTTGCAGGGACCGCACCATTGTGTGTACACGTCCATCATGATTTTACGCGGCTCATCTTGCTGCGCAGCAACGGCCTCCTCCAAGGACATCCAATTGATGGACGTTTGCTGAGCCATCGCTGTCCAAGGCATGGCAATCAGTGCGAGTATAAAGAGAAGGGCAGGGGTGAAGCGTCGGGCAGTCATCGGGGCGTTCAATTTTCTGCAATATCGCAAAAGAAAAGCGCCCGGAGGTGCTTTTCGAAAAGGTTATGAAGTCGCGGCATTTGCGATGATGTCGGTTTGCGGTTTTATCGAACCCCGTGCATCAGTTTGTTAAGGGGCTTGTTGCACACCGCGATGAGCACTGCAAAGGCTACCAACACCAGTCCGATTGTTGAGAAGACGTCGGTGTATTGTGCGAGTCCTTCTGCAGGCGTCAAGACCTCTCCGCCGCCACCGTGGCCTCCGGTCAAGGAAGCGATGATGCCGCCTAAGTAGTTGGCCATGGCGAAGCTCAAGAACCAAGCACCCATCGCCGTTCCGGCCATGCTTTTCGGTGAAAGTTTCGTCACCATTGATAGACCAATGGGCGAAAGGAACAGTTCTCCTGTGGTATGCAGCATGTACAAGAACACTAGGGTCAAAAGCGGTACCATGGCCTGCTCGTCTGCAAATTGTAATCCAACTAAGGTTACCAAGAAGCCGGCTCCCAGTTGCAAAATACCTAACGCAAATTTCATCGGGATGCTGGGGTTCTTGCCAATTTGGTCCAGTTTGACCCACATCACAGAGAAGATAGAGCCGAAGATGATGATGAAGGCTGGATTGAAGAACTGGGTCATCGACGCGGGCATCGTCCACCCTAAGATTTCACGGCTGACGTTGCGGTCAGCGAATAGCGTCAGCGAAGTTCCAGCCTGCTCGAAGCACGCCCAGAATACCGTGTTGATGAACATGAAGATGATGAGGGCAATCATACGGTCCCGCCACACGGCGCCTTCCCTGATCCCCGCTTGCACTAATGAAAATGCGATGTAGACAAACAGTCCCGTTAGCAAATACGTCATCCACTCATTCTGGCTAATGAGGAAGTAACACAAGGGAATCAACGCTAGGGAACCAATGGAAATGACTTGGTACATTTTCAGTGGGCCAACTGGCTTCATACCGTCCCCGGTTACGTCCAAACCGGCAGCAGCACTGTAGTTGTCGCGGCCAATCCAGAAGATAGCCAGTCCGGCCAACATGCCGATACCGGCCAGACCGAAGCCATATTCAAATCCGTACGTTTCACCGACAAAGGCTACGATGGTGGTTGCCATCAAAGCACCGATGTTGATGCCGATGTAGAAGATGGTAAAGCCTGAATCGCGTCGCGGGTCACCGTCTTCGTAGAGCTTACCAACAATGGTGGAGATGTTGGCTTTGAAGTAGCCGTTGCCAAGAATGAGGGCGCCCATACCCAGCAGCATAAAGGCTTCATTGCCTCCAAACACCTCGGTAGCTCCGAGAATGAGGAATTCTCCAATGGCCATCAGTACGGCACCCAAGATGATGGCGTACCGATACCCGAGGTATTTATCCGCCATGCGACCACCTAAAACGGGTGCAGCGTAGATAAGTGCAGTGTAAGCGCCGTAAATGAGGCTGGCCTCAGCGTCTCCCTTGAGCAGGGATTTGACCAAGAACAAGGTCAAGAGAACGCGCATTCCGTAGTAACAGAAGCGCTCCCACATTTCGGAGAAAAAGAGGGTATATAGCCCTTTGGGATGGCCCGAAGGCACCGTGGTTGAATCAGTCATAGGGTTAGAATTTTCAGGTGAATCTAATGCATTAGAGGTTTTCGCGCACAAAGTCGAGCATCATGTTGAACAAATGAAGCCGTGTATTGCCCCCGTAGATGCCGTGGTTACGGTTGGGGTAAGCGAAAAAGTCGAAGTCTTTGCCTTCAGCCACGAGGGCGTCGACCATTTCCATGGAGTTTTGGAAATGCACGTTATCGTCGGCCGAACCGTGCACCAGCAGCAAGGCGCCTTCGAGTTTGTCGGCGTGGTTGACAGGACTGTTGTCGTCGTAGCCGCTGGCGTTTTCGGCAGGCGTCTGCATGAACCGCTCGGTGTAGATGGTGTCATAATAACGCCAATTCGTCACCGGCGCGACCGAAATGCCAGCAGCGTAGACGTCAGCTCCTTTGGTCATGCAGAGCAAAGTCATGAACCCACCATACGACCATCCTTGAATGCCGATGCGTTCTGTATCGACGTAGGGTTGGTCGCCGAGGTACTCACCGAAGTCGATAAAGTCCTCGGTTTCGAGCTTGCCCAATTCTTTGTACGTGCTGTGCTCAAATTCTCGGCCGCGCTTCGGGGTGCCGCGGGGGTCGACGCTGGCAACGATGTAACCTTGTTGGGCGAGGAGCTGATGCCAGTAGTAGTTGGCACCGCCCCAGCTATCGGTCACCGTATTCACGCCTGGTCCGCCGTAGATCGCGACGTAAACTGGGTAGGATTGGCTCGGGTCAAAACTAGGCGGCTTGATCATCCAAGCATTGAGGTCGACACCAGCATAGTTCGTGAAGGTGAAAAACTCCTTGGGCTGGAGATTGTACTTCGCGAGGGTCATGTTCAAATTGGCGTTATCCTTCAACGCCCGAACAGTACGACCACTGCGGTCCTTCAACGTGTACACCGGTGGGGTATTGGCCGTGTGGTGCGTATGGATATAGTAGTCAAACGAATTGGAATACGCTGATTGGTGCGTTCCGGCCTCTTCATGCAGGATGGACATATTGCCTTTCAAGCCGACCCGCGCAAGGTGGGTTTGCGTGGCGCCTTTCTGAGAGCAAGTGAAGTACACCTGCTTGCGCTTCTCATCGAATCCTTGAACGGATAAGACATCCCAATTGCCTGATGTCAATTGCACAGGCTCGAGGTCGCGGTTGAGGAAAAACTGATAGAGGTGATTGAATTCGTTGCGCTTGCTGGTCATGATGAATGACTTGCCGTCCGGCAGAAACGTAATGTCGTCGGTGATGTCGATGTAAGTGTTGGCTTGCTCGGACCAGATTTTTCGGGTGATCAGCTGCTCCACCCCGCGGGTGCAGTCTCCTATTTGGATGTTCAAGATGCTCTGGTGGCGGTTCATGGTGAACACGAGCAGTTGTTTGCTCGAAACGCCCCATTTCACACGGGGGATGTATTCCGTTTCCGGGTGCAAAACCGTGCCTATTTTTTTGCGTTCTAAATCAAATACCTTGACCTCGACTGTGGCATTTTCCTCGCCAGCTTTTGGGTATTTGAACTCGTAGGGATCCGGGTATAACTCACCGTACATGGGCATGCCAAACTCACGAACGTTGCGCTCGTCGAAGCGCATGAAAGCGAGGTAGCGGCCATCGGGTGACCAGAACATACCGTTATCATCGCCGAATTCCTCCTCGTATACCCAATCCGTCGCACCGTTGATGATGGCGTTGACTTCACCGTCGTTGGTAACCTGGGTTTCCTCCATGGTTGCCAGCTCGACGATGAAAACATTGTTGTCCCGCATGAATGCAACGTGCGCTGCATTGGGTGAGAACGCTGCCAGTCGCTGTCCACCTCGCTCGAAATTTGTCAAAGGGGTGCACGTTTGCGTCCCCGTTTCATAGACGTGAAAATTGGCAGCAAACGAGTGCCGGTAAATGGGCCGTACATCAGTGGTCAGGAGGATGTGACGCTCATCTGCTGAAAACGAATACCCGCTGAATCCTTGCTCGGCACTGCCGAATGCCCGAACGCTCGTGGCAATAGTATCAACCGCTTCACCTGTTTTGTACGCGTACTTGACAATAGCGCTCCCAGCGTCAGTGCGCTCCAAGCTCGTGTAGTGCTTGCCGTCGTTCATCGAGCGGATGCCTCCTACGCGCTCTTCGCGGAATTCTCCGCTGTACCAGATTAGCTCGTTGCTCAACAACTCAAACGGGAAGTCTTGTGCACTCAATGGCGCCGCTGCAAGCAGGACGAAGTAGCACCCCAATGCCCACTTACGATGAAAAATATATTGCATGTCTTTTCGGTGGTTTCTTTTTGCGATGAGCAAGATAAGAAGTCCATCCCGCCGCAGGTTTATTCAGCCCACAGAGTTATGTTTGATGGCATGCCGGATTTGTGGAAAAAATCATTCCAAAAGGAATTTGAAGGTAAGCTGCGCTATACGGATTCAGTAGAAATGCGGCGCAGAATGGCCTCAGACCATACAGAGGACCTTATTTTCATGCCCGGAATGGTAGTCGAGCCATCCAGTACACACGAAGTTCAGCAGGTCATGAAATGGGCCCATGCGAATGACGTTCCGGTGACGCCGGCCGGCGCAATGACGGGACTGAGTGGTGGTGCTCTTCCTGTGGAGGGCGGCATTTCTCTGTCCACGCGGCGGTTGAACCGCATCGTAACCATCGACGAACGCAACCACCAAGTAGTGGTTGAACCGGGAGTCATTGTGCAAGAAATGCAAGAAGCGGTTCAAGCACGGGGGTTGTTTTACGCTGTGGATCCGGCGTCGCGCGGCAGTTGCACCATTGGCGGAAACCTTGCCGAGAATAGTGGTGGTCCTCGTGCAGTCAAATACGGTGTCACTAAGGATTGGGTGCTCAACCTGGAGGTCGTGCTTATGGACGGTTCGGTGATTGAAACCGGGGCCAATACCTTGAAAAACAGCACCGGCTACAATATGACGGCATTGATGGTGGGCAGCGAAGGAACCCTCGGTGTCATCACACGTGCCACGCTCAAACTGCTGCCGTGGCCACGTTACACGGCCTTAATGCTTGTGCCTTTTGCCGATGCCCATTCCGCATGCCGTGCGGTGGCTGAAATTTTTCAGCAGGGCAACCAACCTTCGGCCTTGGAGTTCATGGAGCGTTCTGCCATCGAATTGGCCGCTGAATACGCTGGTATGGCTCCGCCTGCCATGGACGCATCAACGCAAGCGCATTTGCTGATTGAGGTGGATGGGTTTGACTCGGCTGAATTGATGCCGCAATTGGAGCGGATCTATCCGGCAGTCAACGCGTGTGGTGCTGGTGAACCGTTGCTTGCTGAAGACGAAGCGGCCAAAAACCAATTGTGGAGGCTTCGTCGTGTCGTGGGTGAAGCCGTCAAATCGGCCAGTGTTTACAAAGAAGAAGACACGGTTGTGCCACGGGGTACGTTACCTGAACTGCTCGCTGCCGTTAAGGCAGTGGGAGCAAAACACGGTTTTGAAAGCATCTGTTACGGCCATGCCGGGGACGGGAATCTGCATGTCAATATTCTCAAACGAGGCGTTTCAGAGTCGGCATGGGAAGCGGAGTTGCCGGTAGCCATCCGATCAATTTTTGAAAAAGTGGTCGCCTTAGGCGGCACCATTAGCGGGGAGCACGGCATCGGGTGGGTACAGCGTCCCTACATGGACCTAGCCTTCGGTTCGACCGAATTGCACTTGCAGCGTGCCATCAAAGCTCAGTTTGACCCCAAAGGATTGTTGAATCCTAGTAAGATTTGGCCGATGGAGGTCTCAAAAATCTGAAGTACGTTTGCGGCACTATTCACCACGATTATGGCAGAGAATCTATTGAAAGGTAAAAAGGGCATCATTTTCGGTGCTTTGAACGACCAGTCCATCGCTTGGAAAACAGCGATTCAATCGTATGCCCAAGGAGCCGATTTGGTATTGACCAATGCACCGGTGGCCATGCGCATGGGCGAAATTCACGAACTCGCAAAGCATGTTGGGGGCGCCCCTGTGGTACCGGCGGACGCGACGAGTGTCGAGGATTTGACCAACCTGTTTGAGCAGGCCAAGGAACATTTCGGCGGCCAAGTGGATTTTGTGTTGCACTCCATTGGGATGAGCCCCAATGTCCGCAAAGGCAAGCATTACACCGATATCAACTACAACTGGCTTCAAACGACGTTGGATGTATCCGCCATCAGCCTGCACAAGACCCTTGCGGTTGCCAAAAAGCTCGACGCAATCAGCGAGTGGGGTAGCGTCGTTGCTTTGACGTACATCGCGGCACAGCGCATCTTCCCTGATTACGGGGATATGGCGGATGCCAAGAGCTTGCTGGAAAGCATCACCCGCAGTTTCGGCTACCACTACGGCGTTGAGAAAAAGGTCCGCATCAATACGGTGAGCCAGAGCCCGACGGTCACAACGGCTGGCAGCGGCGTGAAGGGATTTGACGAGTTCATCGCGTACAGCGAATCCATGAGCCCATTGGGCAATGCGGACGGTGAGGCCTGTGCCGATTACTGCATTTCGCTGTTCAGTGACCTCACACGTTTTGTGACAATGCAAAATCTGTTCCACGATGGCGGCTTTTCCAACACCGGAGTCAGCCAAGAGGTCATTGGCAAATTCGGGCCGGACGCTTGAATTTATTGAGGTTTCGTGTAACCTGAAGGCTTCCTGCTGCGTAGGAACATACGCGGACGCTGCCCGACAATTTCCGGGGAGGCTGTCCACAGATGAAGAACGGAATGGAAGTACTGAAATTTGGTGGCTCATCGCTGGTGTCTGCGGACGCCATGCAGCGCGTGCGTGATGTGCTGGTTGCACGTCGTGGTACCCAGCGCATCGTGGTGTGCTCGGCCATGGGAGGCGTTACCAATGCCCTGATTCAAATTGGGCTCAAAGCGGCTCAGGGTGATGCAGGCTACACGAATTTGTTGGATGAGTTGATCGAAAGGCACCGCAAGACGTTGGACGATTTGGGGATGGCTGCAGATGCGGGTGTTCGCACTGAATTGAATAGCAAATTCGACCGGTTGCGCTCGTTGTGCGCCGGCATCTGTTTGCTGGAGGAATTGAGTGCGAAGAGCATGGACCAATTGGTTTCATTTGGCGAACGACTGGCGGTTCCGATTGTTCACGCGTGGTTGGACGACGCTGGCTTAATTACGAGGCGCATCGATGCACGCGATTGGATTGCCACGGATGACCAATTTGGTGCTGCGGAAGTGGATCGTAAGGCCTCATCTCGAAATATTCGAGAGGGCGTGCAAGCAGATGATTCCTTTGAAGTGCTCATCACCGAAGGATTCATCGGAAAAACAGATACAGGAGACACTACAACCCTTGGACGCGGCGGTTCCGATTACACTGCCTCACTGATTGCAAGTGCAATCGACGCCGCATGTTTGGAAAAATCAACCGACGTGCCGGGCATGCTAACGGCTAACCCGCGCATGGTTCCCAAAGCTCAAGTCATTGCGGAAATGAGTTACGAGGAAGCGATGGAGTTGTGCCATTTCGGTGCCAAGGTGATTTACCACCCAACCATCGCACCGCTCCGGGAAAAGGGAATTCCCTTGATTGTCCGGAGCACCTTCAATTCAGAAGCTCCTGGGACCCGCATTGTAGCCAGTCCTGCCGAGGCAGTTACAGTCCGGGGCCTCTCCAGCGTGGATGGAATTGCGCTGATGACGTTGGAAGGAGGATCATTGATCGGACGTCCTGGATTTTCGAGTCGCATCTTTTCCGCGTTGGCTCAAGCGGGAGTGAACGTTACGCTGATCACGCAAAGTTCGTCGGAGAATAGCTTGACCGTTGGCATCGCAGCCAGTGACCTCGATGCTGGGGTCGCCGCACTTCAACAGGATTTGGCCTCGGACATTACCCTCAATCGGATTGCGCCGATTCGGGTGGATGAGGCATTGAGCATTGTGGCGTTGGTGGGGAGTGGAATGGAACGGGCAATCGGTGTAAGCGGACGGGCGTTCAAAGCTCTCGCTGACGCAGAAGTGAACATCCGAGCCATCGCACAGGGAAGCACGGAGCGCAACATCAGCATTGTCGTTGATACGAGCGATGTGCCGGAGGCCTTACGTACCCTGCATCGCGCCTTTTTTGACCAGCCGGTTGACCGGTGCATTCAGGTGTTTTGCGCTGGGGTTGGCCAAGTGGGACGTGAATTCTTGGCACAATGGATGAAAACCAAGTCAACATTCGAAGCGGAATTAGGAGGTGAAATCAAACTCGTCGGTTTGGCCAACAGTACGTCATACGTGATGGATGCCAATGGCCTTGAACCCGACGCAAACGCGTTTCACGATTCGGGCCGCGCACGTTCTGAATCTGATGCGACCGAGGTTCTTCGTGCGTTTCATGCGCTCCCGGGCCGCCGGAAGATTTGGGTGGATAATTCTGCGGCAGATGTCGTAGCAGATGCCGGTATCGAAGCGTTGAAACTGGGCATGGGGTATGTCTGCTCCAACAAGATTGCAGCCACCCGATCGCTCGCGGATTGGAACGTACTGCAAGCAAGTGGCTCTCGGTTCAGAAACGAGACGAACGTCGGAGCTGCGCTTCCCATCCTGCACGGCCTGCGCTCCATGCTGGAAACCGGCGATCACATCAAGCGCATCGAAGCGGTGCTCAGCGGTTCAGTGAATTACATCTTCAGCTCCATGGATGGCGGGCAAAACTTCAGCAATTCCGTGCGGTCTGCCGGACAGAAGGGATATACGGAGCCCGATGCCCGCATCGATTTAAGTGGAATGGACGTGGCTCGTAAGATTTTGATTTTGGCCCGCATGTGCGGAGCCGAGGTGACCATGGAGGACGTACAAGTGAAGGGCTTCCTGCCTGAGGCCACTTTTGCAGGTGATCTAAACGGATTTGTGGCGCAGCTCGATGCCCTCGGCACGGCAATGGATGCACAAGCCGCGGAGGCGAAAGCAGCAGGAAAACGGCTGCGTTTTGTCGCTTCGTATAGCCCGGAAGCTGGCTGCGCATGCGAGTTGATGGCCCTAGAGCCGTCCCATCCATTCTACGCGCTCGAAGGAACGGACAATGCGGTTTCAATCCATTCGGAGCGTTACTCCGATAAGCCCTTGGTGATTCAAGGCGCGGGTGCCGGTGGTGCCCTCACGGCCAGCGGTGTTTTATCCGATGTATACGCAGTCGCACGGTGGATGTTTATTCAAAACGAATCATCATGAAGGAGCGGGTAGAGGTATGGGCTCCGGCGACGGTTGCTAACATGAACGTGGGTTTTGATGCCTTGGGCTGTGCGCTTTCTGCCCCCGGGGAACGGATGATCGTGCATCGAACTTCTGATCCTGGTGTTGTGCGCATTCGGGCCATTCATGGCGCAGTGCTCGACACGCATCCCGAGCGTAATGTCGCTTCCATAGCAGCGAACAGTTTGCTCCAATCCCTCGGCAATCCCTGTGGGCTGGAAATGGAAATTTTCAAGTCGATTCTGCCCGGGAGTGGCATCGGCTCCAGCGCTGCCAGTGCGGCGGCTGCAGTCGTGGGCGTGAACGAATTACTCGACGCTGGTTTGCGCCCGGAAGAATTGATTCCTTTCGCATTGAACGGCGAGTCCTTTGCCAGCGGCGCGCGGCATGCGGACAATGTAGCGCCTGCGTTGCTGGGTGGTTTGGTCATTTGCCCGCCTGAAGGTCCGCCCATCGCCATCCCTGCCCTCGAAGACTGGTCCATGGTCGTGCTTCATCCCCATGTTCCCATTAAAACAGTGGATGCACGCGCGGTTTTGCCCGGACAAGTGCCCTTGAAGGATGCAGCAGCACAAGCTGCATGGTTTGGAACCTTTGTGGCGGCGTGTCACCGGGGCGACGGTACAACAGCGGCGTATGCGCTGGAAGACCTATTGGTAGGATCCCATCGTTCAAAACTGATTCCGCATTTCGATGAGGTACGCACCCTGGCCTTTGACAACGGCGCACGGGCCGGTGGCATTTCTGGAAGCGGGCCCTCGACGTTTTGGGTTGCCCTAGATTCCGCGGCTGCAGAGAACATCAAGGAGGCCCTGTCAGGGCTGATGCAGCAGCATGCGGTGCCCTTTTCGATTCACATTTCGGTCATCTCAGGCCGCGGAGCCCATAGCATTTCATGAATTATTTCAGCCTTACTTCGCCTTCCATACGACGCGATTTTGCCTCCGCATTGCGGGAAGGTTTGGCGCCGGACCGGGGACTGTATGTACCCGAGCGCATTCCCCAGCTGAAGTGGTCCAGCTTTGCGGGTTGTGCCTTGCCTGAATTGGCCACCCGGATGCTCCTTCCTTACGTAGGGGAAGCCATAACGGAGTCCCGCCTTTTCGATTTGATGGAAGACGCATTGGACTTTGAAATCCCCTTGGTTCAGGTGCATGAAAACCTGAGCCAATTGGAATTGTTTCACGGGCCGACAGCCGCATTCAAGGATGTCGGTGCCCGGGTCATGTCCCGCTTGCTCGGGGCAACTTCCACAGAGCGCTTGACGGTATTGGTGGCCACTTCGGGCGATACGGGTTCGGCTGTTGCTCAAGGGTTCTACAACGTTCCGGGGATTGACGTGGTTATTTTGTATCCCAGCGGACGCATTAGCCACATCCAAGAGCAGCAACTCACCACGGTTGGCGCGAATGTTCGAGCGGTCGAAGTCCAAGGGGCTTTCGACGATTGCCAGCGCTTGGTGAAGGAGGCGTTTTTGGACCGGGAAGTGCAGTCTAGCCGGCCCTTGACCAGTGCAAACTCCATCAACATCGGTCGCTGGATCCCACAATCCATTTACTATGCCTGGGCGACAATGCAGGCCGGCGAATCCGTTGAGTTCATCGTGCCCAGCGGGAATTTTGGAAACATTGCGGCCGGGTTGTTGGCGCATCGCATGGGCATGCCGGCTAGCTGCTTTCATGCAGCTGTCAATGCCAACGACGTGATGGAGCGGTACATGAGCACGGGGGTGTATCAACCAAGTGAGTCGCAAGCGACCATTTCCAATGCCATGGATGTCGGTGACCCGAGCAACCGTCCGCGACTCGAGTGGTTATATGGTTCCGATTCAAAGCGCATGCAGCGCGAATTTGAGGTGAGTTCAGTATCGGAAGTATCCACACGCCAACGCATGCTTCAGCTATGGGAAGATGCGAACTTCTTGGCCTGTCCGCACACCGCTATTGGGTTTGAAGCGGCTTCCAAGGCTTCATCAAGCGGTCATAAAATCGTATTAGCGACCGCGCATGCCGCAAAATTTGGTGTGGTGGTTGAAGACGCGACCGGTCAAGCTCCAACCGTTCCGAACGCTTTGTTGGGCTGCTTGGATCAACCGAAGGAGAGTACGGTGATGCCGGCAAACTACGCCGCCTTCCGCTCGTATTTGCTCCAAGCTTAAAGGCTGGCCTTCAAGCACTGTGCCATGCGGTTGACGGCTTCCTCCTGCAACTCCGGAACGAGCTGAGCAGGTGGCCCCCACGGCGTGGGGTTGACATCCACAACGTAGAGTTGGTTAGAATTTCGGTCCCGCAAGGCGTCGAATTCGGCATAATCGATGCCCATGCTACGGGCCAATCGGTCCATGCAGGCTTCTTCGTCAGGGGTGAACGGTGAAGCTGCAAGGAGATCAACTTGGCTCGTTTCGTTGGTGAAGCGGGAGTCGGATGCTTTGTATTTGACATAGATTACCGGCAGCGAACCACGGATGTAGACGACCCGGTAATCAAAATGACGGCCACTTGGGTCTCGGTTGTCAATTTCAAGCTGGTAGACTACATGTTCCTGCACATCATTCGGATCGATGGGTCCTTGAACCAAAGCCCCATCGTGCTTGGCGTTTTCGTCGCTTTTTACGACTAGTGGCCCCTGATGACGGGTGGGATCAATGCGAATGCCATATCCGAATGTAGCTTGGTGATGATGTTCCAAGTTGCCTTTGCTGATGTCATGACAGTGGGCATTCCACCAAGTTGATGCGTTGTTCATCGCTCCGGGGAGTCTTGCAATAGCTTTGTGCGTCGCATCTTCAAAATGGATGCCGAGCAGGGGTGCGGAACGCGGTTTGTTGGCGAGTTCCCAACCGAGGTTGCGCGTCATTTTATGCAACGCCGTGCGCCGTGAGGGCATATCCGGCCAAACCAAAACGACCGGGGGCTTCTGGCCTAGACGAATGCATTGCGATAGCCACCACCATCCGTGTCGGCATTGCTTCCACACGCGTTCCAGAAAGGGCAGGGATGAGGGATAGTTTGCCCACATGGCTTAATCCGATGGAAGGGGTTTCCACTTTTTGATCTCCGCCGCTCGTCCGCAGCGCTGCAGCAAAAAGTCCCGTTCCCATTTTAACCCACGCGCCGGACTGTATTCCCGAGCGTAGAAGATGATTTGCAGGTGCAGGTCATTCCAACGCTCTCGCGGAAAGAGGCGTTTGGCGTCTCGTTCCGTTTGCTCCACGTTTTTTCCATTGGAAAGCCCCCAGCGGTACATCAGGCGGTGGATGTGTGTATCCACAGGGAAGGATGGAACCCCAAATGCTTGAGACATGACAACCGACGCCGTTTTGTGTCCAACCCCCGGAAGGTCCTCAAGGGCTTCAAAATCAACCGGCACTTCACCGGCGTGGCGTTCGAGCAAAATCTCGCTCAGCCGGTGGATGTTCTTTGATTTGGCAGGGGAAAGTCCGCATGGACGGATGATGGCCTTGATTTGATCCACGCTCAATTGAACCATCTGCTGTGGGGTGCTCGCGAGGTCAAACAGCTCCGGGGTCACTTGGTTGACGCGCTCGTCGGTGCACTGGGCCGACAACAGGACGGCGATGAGCAGGGTATAGGGGTCGGTGTGATCCAACGGCACGGGCGGCTTGGGGTACAGCCGTTGAAGTTCATCCATGATGTAAGCGACCTTCTCTGCTTTATTCATGGGAATGAGGTAGGATGGGGCGCGTCGGATCTTCGGAAGTGAGCCACAGTCGAAGCGACGCGTCGGCACGGTTTAAGGTGAACTCGTTGACTTGGTCCTCGAATAATTCAAAAACCCCGCCGCTGCTCGCATACCGGGCGTGATTGGTTGTGGTGGATTCGGATTCGAGGTAAATGAACGTGATGTCGTAATCGATTTCTTTTCCCACGAAATGCCATTCAAGGGACTGTCCTGCAGAATCCGTCAGTAGCCAGTTGGTGGTGGCGTAGGCCGCGATGGCGTCATCCGCTTCTGGATGCTCCCGTTCGTCCCCTAACCGCCACTCCACGGGTTCGGATTGTCCGTGGCCCAACGCCGCTTCGAGGTCGTCGGTGAAGACGCGTAAAATGCCCTGCCACGTTCCTGTTTCCGCATTCCACTGCAGTCCGAAGCGGCTGTAGTGGAAATCGTGGGCGACCGCATCACCGGTGGTACTTACGCACAGCGTGGCGGACAAAATAAATCCAACAAACATGGCGAATCGTTGCATGGAACAAAATTAGGACGTGGTAACTTGCGAAGCATGAGGGAAGGCATAAACTTGTTGGAATCCGCTTCGCCGGTCATGGTCTCTGAAAAGGCACGTCAGTGCTGGGAAGACATGCAGCCGGGTCAATCTATCGTCATTGTGGCGCACCGTTCCCCCGATGGTGACGCCGTGGGTGCCGCATTGGGATTGCACCACCACCTTAAGGCAATGGGGATCGCGACAAATGTTGTGCTCCCGGACCGTTTTCCGGCCTTTTTGGATTGGATGCCCGGGGCAGACGACATTTGCTTTTACGAGGAAGAGACGGTCGCCGCAGCGCAGTTGCTGGATGCGGCCGACGTCATCTGGTGCCTG
>CALGDB010000319.1 GCA_937884175.1 uncultured Flavobacteriales bacterium | reverse complement strand
AGTGCCGAATTGATGTCGGTGCCTTTGCCCTAGGGTTCCACTTCGATGATTTCCCGAATGATGCGCAAGATGTGGGAGCGGCCTTTTTTGGGCGGGATGAACCGTTCGATGCGGTCGCTGAACAGTACGGCGCCGACTTTGTCGTTATTCCCCATGGCGCTGAATGCCAACACTGCACTGAGCTCCGTGATGAGGTCGCGTTTTGATTGCTTGCGGGTGCCGGTTGCATTGGAACCACTGACATCGAGCAACAGGAACACCGTGAGTTCGCGTTCTTCTTCAAACACCTTGACGTACGGGTGGCCCATGCGCGCCGTGACATTCCAATCGATGGTTCGGATTTCGTCGCCGTGCTGGTATTCGCGGTTTTCGGAGAAGGCCATGCCGCGTCCCTTGAACGCGCTGTGGTATTCGCCCGAAAAAATCCGGTCGCTCAGTCCGCGGGTTTTCAGTTCAACCCGCCGTACCCGTTGAATCAATTCGGCCGTGTCCATGCATCAAGGCACCTGCACGTTGTCCATTATCTCCGTGATGATCTGTTCGGTGCTGATGTTCTCAGCCTCCGCCTCGAAGGTCAGACCAACGCGGTGGCGCAACACATCCAACGAGACCGCGCGCACATCTTCCGGTGTCACGTAACCGCGGTGATTGAGGAATGCGTGGGCCTTAGAGGCCACGCCCAAGCCGATGCTGGCACGCGGAGAAGCGCCGAAGTTTATCAGTTGGGTGAGGTGGCCCATCCCGTACTGCCCGGGTTCGCGGGTGGCAAAAACGAGGTCTACGATGTAACGCTCGATTTTTTCGTCGAGGTAAATTTCCTTGACCAGTTTGCGCGCTTCGATGATGTCTTGTGGCTTCACCACTTCGGTGGGTTTGGGCAATCCACCCGGTGTCAAATTTGCTCGGACAATCTGTTGTTCCTCGGACTTGCTCGGGTAACCGATGACCACCTTGAGCAGGAATCGGTCCACTTGTGCTTCTGGGAGAGGGTAGGTGCCTTCTTGCTCTACCGGGTTTTGCGTGGCCAAAACCAAGAAAGGCTCTGGTAAGGGGTATGAATCCGGACCGATGGTGACCTGGCGTTCTTGCATAGCTTCGAGCAGGGCGCTTTGCACCTTGGCCGGAGCCCGGTTGATCTCGTCCGCCAGCACGAAGTTGGCGAATACGGGCCCCTTCTTCACCGAGAATGCGTCGGACTTCTGGTTGTAAATCATGGTGCCCACGAGGTCGGCAGGCAGCAAATCGGGCGTGAATTGGATGCGGCTGAAGTCGGCCGCAATGGATTCTGAGAGGCTCTTGATGGCCAGCGTCTTAGCCAGCCCAGGTACGCCTTCCAGCAACACGTGTCCGTTACCGAGGAGGCCGATCAGCAACCGGTCGACCATACCGGCTTGGCCGACAATGACCTTACCCAATTCCATGCGCAGGAGGTCGACAAACTGACTCGCTTTGCCGATGCGTTCGTTTAGTGCGCGGATGTCGGGAGCTGCAGAGGCACTGCCGGCTGCCTCAGGCGTTTCGACTGGTGTTTCGATCGGAGCTATGTCCGGGGTGGTTTCAGGTGTGGATTCTTGGTCCATAAGATTCAGTCGGTTGTTTTGACGACGACGTCCTGCGAATATACCTTTCGGTTGAGCCTCCGGTTGGGTGGACTTCATAAAAATCATGTTAAAGAGCCAATGAATAAGAAAAAACACAACTTCGCCACGATCATCGATTGCGTGCGGGAATTCCACGATGCGTTTGGAATTGCCAATGGGGATTCGCCTCAGGGTCAATTGGATGAAGGCACCGTTCGCCTGCGTCATCGACTGATGGCCGAGGAGACGGAGGAATACCTCGAAGCGGCATTGGCCGGCGACGCAGTTGAGGTCGCGGATGCCCTTGGCGACCAACTGTACATACTCTGCGGCACCATCTTGAGCCATGGGATGCAGCACGTCATCGAGGAAGTATTCATGGAAATTCAGTCCTCGAACATGAGCAAATTGGGGGCCGACGGCCAACCGATTTACCGCGAAGACGGCAAGGTCATGAAGGGCCCCAATTATTTCCGGCCCAACATTGCGGCCATCCTCGAATCCGTCGAAGCCTGATGCTGGACCGTTTTTTTTACCGTTCACTCGACGCGGCCAAACAGGGCAACGTCTTCTGGCTCAACGCGGTGTTCAAAAGGATCCTGCCGTTCAATGCTCCACACGGCATTCGCGTGCTCGCATTCAGCGATGAAGAAGTTCGGGTGGCGCTGCCCGACCGCCGCGCCAACCGCAACCACCTCAGAGGTACCCATGCGTGTGCCATCGCCACAGCGTGTGAGTTTTGCTCAGGGTTGGCGGTGCTCGCCCAATTTGACATGAAGGATTACCGCCTCATCATGAACCGGTTGGAAGTGGACTACATGCGCCGGCCAGTGAAGGGCGGATGCGTGGCCAAAGCCGACATCTCACCCAATCTTCGTGCAGAGGTGCAGCAGTTGATCAAAAGCTCCGCCGATGGTACAGCGCGTTTTGTTATGCCCTCTGTGCTGCTTGACGCCTCCGGCGAAACCGTGGCGCGTGCCACGGTTCACTGGCACGTGAAGGCGTGGGACGATGTAAAGTACAAGCCCACGGCTTGAGGTTGGAAACTCCTAATTGGCCTGACTTTCTGAGCCTTTCCGGTCGTATCTTTACGGACGAAATTTATAGGAGGCAGACATGATCAATATCACCCTACCGGATGGAACGGTAAAGCAAGTCGAAAACGGCACGACCGCATTGGACGTAGCCATGGGCATCAGCGAGGGCCTCGCGCGCAATGTGTTGGCCGCTGAGGTCAACGGCGAAGTGTGGGATCCGCAGCGCAGCATCAACGAAGATGCCACGCTCAACTTGCTGACCTGGCGCGACGACGAAGGCAAGCGCACGATGTGGCACAGTTCTGCCCACCTGATGGCTGAGGCGTTGGAGGCGCTGTACCCCGGTGTCAAGTTCTGGGTAGGGCCACCCATCGAAAACGGTTTTTACTACGACGTGGACTTCGGTGAGCATACCATCACGGACAAAGACTTTCCGGCCATCGAGTCCAAAATGATGGAATTGGCTAAGCAGAAGAATCCTTACATCCGTCGCGAAATGAGCAAGGCCGAAGCCTTGGCTTACTTCCAAGAAAAAGGGGATGAGTACAAATTGGACTTGCTGGAAGGCCTCGAGGACGGGACCATCACGTTTTACGACCAAGGCAACTTCACGGATCTATGCCGTGGGCCACACATGCCCCACACGGGTTTTGTCAAGGCGTGCAAAGTTATGTCCATTGCGGGTGCCTACTGGAAAGGCGACGAATCCCAGAAGCAATTGACCCGCGTGTACGGGATCACGTTCCCGAAAAAGCAAGAGCTGAAGGAATACCTCGAATTGCTCGAGCAGGCTAAGGCTCGGGACCACCGAAAGTTGGGCAAGGAGATGGACCTGTTCCACTTCTCAGAAAAGGTGGGCCAGGGTTTGCCGCTGTGGTTGCCAAAAGGCACCGAACTGCGGATGCGGCTTGAATCCTTCTTGAAGGACGCCCAACGCAAGGCCGGTTACGAAGGCGTCATCACACCACACATCGGCAACAAAGAACTGTACATAACCAGCGGCCACTACGCCAAGTACGGGGAGGACAGTTTCCAGCCGATCAACACCCCGGCGGAAGGTGAGGAGTACCTGCTCAAGCCGATGAACTGCCCGCACCACTGCGAGATTTTCAAGTCGCGTCCCCGCAGCTACCGCGACCTGCCCGTTCGGTTTGCGGAATTCGGCACGGTCTACCGGTACGAGCAATCTGGTGAATTACATGGTTTGACCCGCGTTCGGGGCTTCACTCAGGACGACGCGCACATTTTTTGCACCGTCGATCAAGTGAAAGAGGAGGTAGGCAATGTTATCGATCTGGTTTTGTACATCTTCCGCACGCTGCAATTCGAAGATTTCATCGCCCAAGTCAGTTTGCGCGACCCGGAGAATCCGAGCAAGTACATCGGGGAAGATGCCAATTGGGACAAGGCCGAAAAAGCCATTCAAGAAGTGGCCGACGAGAAGGGGCTGACGACGGTGGTTGAACTCGGGGAAGCCGCATTCTATGGACCGAAGCTGGACTTCATGGTGCGCGATGCCATCGGCCGAAAGTGGCAACTCGGCACGGTGCAGATTGACTACAATTTGCCCGAGCGATTTGAGCTCGAATACGTCGGTGCAGACAACGCCAAGCACCGCCCGGTGATGATCCACCGAGCGCCGTTTGGATCAATGGAACGATTCGTGGCCATCCTCATCGAACACTGCGCTGGAAAGTTCCCGCTTTGGTTGACCCCAGAACAGGTCAAAATCCTGCCGATTTCCGACCGTTTCAATGAATATGCAGAAAGGGTTTCAAAAGTCCTTGAAAATCACGATATTCGCGCCCTCGTTGACGACCGGTCAGAGAAGGTGGGAAAGAAGATTCGGGATGCCGAATTGGAGAAGGTTCCCTACATGCTCATCCTGGGAGAAAACGAGGCCAACGAAGGAACCGTATCCGTGCGCAGGCAGGGAGAAGGCGACTTGGGAGGCATGAGCATCGAGGCATTTGCTGAGCACATTCGCTCGGAGATTGCGGAGATGTTGAAATGACAGAAGTATCACTAAAACTGAAGCGTTATAGCGATTAGAAGGAAAAGGACCCCTTACCGGGGCCGCGTTCGAAGAGAGGATCTTCACCGCATCAATGAGAAGATTGAGGCGGCACAGGTGCGTGTGGTGGGAGACAATGTCGAGCCCGCAGTCATGAGCACGAGCGATGCCATTCAACTGGCGAGGGAGATGGAACTGGACTTGGTGGAAATTTCCCCCAAGGCAGACCCGCCCGTTTGCCGCATCATTGAGTACAAGAAGTTCCTGTACGACCAGAAAAAGAAGCAGAAAGAAATCAAAGCGAAGCAGCAGAAGGTGGTAGTCAAGGAAATCCGTTTCGGACCAAACACGGATGACCACGACTTCCAGTTCAAGTTGAAGCACGCCAAGAAATTTTTGCAAGAGGGCTCTAAGCTCAAAGCGTACGTTTTCTTCCGCGGTCGAACCATTGTGTTCAAGGAGCGTGGGGAAATTTTGCTTCTGAAGTTTGCGCAGGAACTCGAGGAATACGGAACGGTTGAACAGCTGCCCAAACTCGAGGGAAAGCGCATGACGGTCATGTTCAATCCGAAGAAAAATTAATAACCATAAAATCTAAGGCCATGCCGAAGATGAAAACAAAAGGAAGCGCTAAAAAGCGCTTTAAGTTCACGGGGACTGGGAAGATCAAGCGGAAGCACGCCTTCAAGAGTCACATCTTGACTAAGAAGGGCACGAAGCAGAAGCGCAACTTGACGCACTCTACCACGGTTGACAAGACCAATGTAGCGAGCGTTAAGCGCCAACTTCGTGCTTAAACACCTCCAACGGATTTACTCACCCCTGGTACGTTTAACCCGGTAACCGGCTTTCAAGACTGGATTTCACCAGCGCCGTCTACCAAAAAAACACTTTAAAATGCCAAGAGCAACCAATTCAGTCGCATCGAGGGCGCGACGTAAAAAAATCCTCAAGATGGCCAAAGGGTACTACGGTGCCCGCAAGAACGTTTGGACCGTCGCCAAGAACGCCGTAGAAAAAGGCTTGTTGTACGCTTACTCAGGACGCAAGCAGCGCAAGCGTCAATTCCGTTCATTGTGGATCCAGCGCATCAACGCCGGAGCTCGCCAGCACGGAATGTCCTACAGCGAATTCATGGGCAAGTGCTCAAAGAAAGGAATCGAACTGAACCGCAAGGTTTTGGCGGACCTAGCCATGAACCACCCAGACGCCTTTAAAGCCGTCGTGAATCAGGTCAAATAAAGTTGGAATCCCAGCACGAGAAAAGCCGGCGCAAGCCGGCTTTATTGTTGCCATCGTGCTACGGATTTGGATGGTATGGAAATACGTTGTAACCTGCATCACAATCCCTTACGAATGAAACACATGATGATTATCAGCGCTGCGTGCGCTGTTCTTTGGGGGTGTGCCGGAGGCGGTGCGCCTTTGACCCAAGACGAAGTCACTGCCTTCGTCACCAATCACATTGAAAGCCAAGTGGGTTACGACGAAGCTGTTGAACCCTACATCGCTGGGCTTTCCGAGGAAATGAAGTACTTCCGGGCAGGCCAGGCCGAGCCAATGAACGCCGACCTGTCCAATGTCGATGGCGAATGGTTTTACGAAGACTCCGTCACCGTGGAGGTCCTGGATGTCCAGCTATACGGAGCTGCCGCCAGCGTCATGGGCGTGGTGCACTTCTACAACTTTGGCGAAGCGGGCCACCGCTCGTTTCACGGCACGGTGGTGCGCGATGGCGACCGCGTCCGTTGGGATCGCTGGTTCCACCAAGACCACGGCCAGCTCGCACGCAGCTACATTCCGATTGAATCGGAAGTGGAGGGTGCAGAAGCGCTCTGCAATTCCATGCTTTGGATGAGTTTGCAAGCCGACGGCAATGCCGCGGGCGCCTTGTCCGACTCATTGCTTGAGGTCGACCCGACCATGGCGATGGCCCACGTCGGTCAGTTGTGGCGCGCCTGGTTCCAAAGCGATGTTGAAACGTGGAATGCCAACGTGACAGCGGCTGTGGCGAAAGCCACGGACCCTGCAACCAAGCATTACTTGATGTCGCACTCTGAAGATTTTGGAGACCAACTTGAAAATGCGCGCATCGCGCACAACCTCGCTCCAGACTCGCCCCTCAACCAAGTCAACCTCGCTTGGCAATTGATGGGCAAGGATGCCGCCGCGGCACGCATCTTATTGGAGCGTGCAACAGAACGCTGGAGTTCATTGGGCGGACCACACAATTTGCTTGGTTATCTGAACATGAACGAAGGCGACATGGAAGCTGCAGAGCGGAGCTTCAAAATGTACGTGCGCTTGGCACCTGAAGTGGCCAATGCCCACGATAGCATGGGGGACTTTTACGCGAAGCAAGGTGACAACGAGAACGCGCGAGCGTGTTATGAGAAAGCCTTGGAATTGGATCCTTCCTTCTCCGCATCTCAAAAGAAAATCGACGAGTTGGAATCGTAATCAGCGATTTTCTCGAAATGAAAAACCCCGGATTCGTCTGGGGTTTTTTATGCGGTTGAGCCAAGGCCCCAGCAGAAATCAGTTCGCTTTCAGCGCGCGGTCTTTGGCCAAGGCTGCGACGGTGTAGTCCGGCTTGATGCGCAGTGCCTCCGAATAATCCGAAATGGCACCTGACCGGTCGCCCAAACTCTCGCGAGCCAACCCACGATTGAAAAACGCCTGGTGGTAGTAGGGCAGTCGCGTGATTGCTTCGGTGAACCAATACGCAGCGCTGTCGTACTGGGCGTAGTACTCCAAATGGATGTAGCCTTGGTTGAAGGAAGCCGTCGCATTGGTGGAGTCGAGCACTAAGATGGTGCAGTACGTATCCAAGGCTTCATCTAAGCGCTGTTCTTCCTGCAGGAACATCGCCAAATTGTAGTGGGCTTCTACGGAGAATGGTCGAAGTTCGATAGCCGACCGGTAGAACTCTTCTGCAATGGGGTCCCCCAGTTCAGTAAGGAAAAGGCCCAAGGAAATGAACCCATCAAAGAAAGACGGATTGACTTCAATAGCCGTCTGGAGGGAGCTGATTGCCTTTTCTGTGTCGCCGTTGGCCGCATATATTTTGCCTTTCATCCAGTAAGCCTCGTGGAGTTGATCATCGATGCGAAGCGCTTGGTTCAAATCGTTAAAGGCCCGTTCAAATTGGTTCAAATGGATGTTGAATTCAGCTCGTCGCATCAAGCAGGGGGTGCTTTCAGGTGCGAATCGGATGCACGCGTTGAGCTCCGTCAAGCACGCTTGCATGTTCTGCATGCGGTACAGCATGTCAACGCGGTTTTCCCAGGCTGGAGCGAAGGTGGAGTCGGCCTTCAAGGCCAAGCCCCAATCTTCAAAAGCACCCTGTGGGTTGCCTTGGCTCGACTGGTATTGGGCGCGCGCGTGATAAGGTTCGGGTGTGTTGGGAGCTTCCAAGATCGCCGCTTCCAAGGAGTCGCCGCGGGAGGATACGGACACAGCCGTTTGTTCAGGGCCGCCCTCACCGCACGATGTCAACCCGAAGCAAAGCAAAACCAGGGCCCCGAATCCGAGAGCCCTGGTTGTCGCGTAGTTTCGAAAGAGTCGGTCCATGCTCTCACCGGTTTACACCGCTTCGACGGCCTCAACAGGTTCGGTGGCTTTGGGAGCCGGCGCCATCGCTTCTTTGATTTTGGTTTCGAGTTCCTCCATCAATTCGGGGTTGTCCTCGATGAGGGCGCGCACAGCATCGCGGCCTTGACCCAATTTCGTGTCGCCGTAGCTGAACCAGGAGCCGGACTTATTGATGATGTTCATCTCGACGCCGAGGTCAATGATCTCGCCTGATTTGGAAATTCCTTGACCGTACAGGATGTCGAATTCGGCCCGTCGGAACGGCGGTGCTACTTTGTTCTTGACAATTTTCACCTTGGTGCGGTTACCCATGACCTTGTCGCCATCCTTGATTTGAGTCGAGCGGCGAATGTCGAGGCGAACAGACGAGTAGAATTTCAATGCGTTTCCACCGGTTGTGGTCTCGGGATTGCCGAACATGATGCCGATTTTCTCGCGCAGCTGGTTGATGAAGATGCAGCAGCAGCCGGTTTTGCTGATGGAGCCGGTCAGCTTGCGCAGGGCTTTTGACATCAGGCGTGCTTGGAGGCCGACGGAAGAGTCGGACATTTCACCTTCGATTTCCGCACGGGGCGTGAGGGCGGCGACGGAGTCAATCACAATCAAGTCAATGGCGCCTGAGCGGATGAGGTTGTCAGCGATTTCGAGGCCTTGCTCACCGTTGTCCGGCTGGGAGATCAGTAGGTTTTCGGTGTCGACGCCGAGGTTTTCCGCGTAATACTTATCGAACGCGTGTTCCGCGTCGATGACGGCGCAGATTCCGCCTTGTTTTTGAGCTTGTGCGATGGCGTGGATGGCGAGGGTCGTTTTACCCGAGCTTTCAGGGCCATAGATTTCGACCACGCGACCTTTTGGGTAGCCTTGAATGCCCAACGCCAAGTCCAGCGTCAGCGATCCGGATGGGATGGCTTCGACTTTTTCAACGGCCTCGTCGCCGAGCTTCATAACGGTCCCTTTGCCGTAGGTCTTGTCCATGCGGTCTAGGGTCAACTGGAGTGCTTTGAGTTTTTGTGCTTCTGCAGACATTTTTTCGTGTTTTGAGCGAAGGTATCCTACCTACATCGTAATGAACTTACGGAGTGGGGTGTTTTTTGTCAACGAAGTACCCACGTTTGCCGTCGGGCTTTGTTTACAGGCCGAATCCGGCAAGGACCTCAGCGGCGTGTTCTTTGGTTTTCGGTTTCAAAATGACCGAAGCGATGGAGCCGTTTTCATCGATGAGAAATGTCGTGCGGTGCGTGCCTTCGTATTCCTTTCCCATGAATTTTTTGAGTCCCCACACCCCGAATGCTTTGTGAAGGCTGAGGTCTTCATCGCATGCTAAGTCAAAAGCAATGTCGTACTTCTCGATGAACTTCAGGTGCTTCGCAGCGGGATCGGGGCTTACGCCGAGCACTTCGATTCCCGCCTCGCTGAGGCCGTTGTGGTGTTCAGTCAAATTGCACGCTTGCGCTGTGCAGCCGGGCGTCATGTCTCGGGGGTAGAAATAGAGCGCGAGTTTCTTGCCGGCATAATCTGCAAGGGAGCGCGTGCTTCTGTCCTGGAGTGTTGTTTCAAAAGCGGGAGCAGGGGTTCCTGCGGTTAGGGGGTTGGCGATCATTGGCATACCCAATTAACAGTTGTTTTTCCTTCAAGTTCGTTAGTTCCTCTGCATAATTCTTCCCAATTTGCCAACCCATGATGCCGCTGCCTCCCTATGCCGATGTATTGGTGCCGCTTCCGTTGCCCAACCTCCTTACGTATGCGACGGAAGGTGTAGAGGACGCGTTGGAAGTCGGCATGCGCGTGGTGGTGCAGGTGGGTGCGCGCAAACGCTACACAGGAGTTGTGTGCCGCTTGCATCAGGATGCTCCCAAGGGCTACGCAGCGCGCGCCATGGATGCTGTGGTGGACGACCGCCCGGTGGTGACGCCGGGTCAATTGCGCATGTGGGAATGGATGGCCGGGTATTACATGTGCACCCGCGGTGAAGTCATGGCGGCGGCACTTCCCAGTGGCTTGAAGCTGTCCAGTCAAACCCGCTTGGTGGTCCACCCGGAGGCCAAGGTCGACGATTTGCGCAGCATGCCGCCCCAAGCGCAGGTACTCTTCGATGCCATCGAATTGCGCAAGGGCCTCCAGCTTTCCGAAGCGGCCGAAGTACTGGACGTGAAGCACCCACAGCGATGGGTCAATCAACTCGTCCAAGCGCAATTGATTGTCTCCGAAGAGGAATGGAAGGAACGGTATAAACCCAAGACAGAACGCACCCTCCAATTGCCAGAGCCGCTGCGCGACGAAGCAGCATTGGGTGCGGCCTTGGATGAATTGGACCGCCGGGCACCGAAGCAAGCGCGCATTCTGACCGCATTCCTCCAGTTGGCAGAAGAGCAAGGCGGCGAGCGCGATGCCATTGTGTCCGAGAAGGAAGTATTGGTGCGCGCAGATGCCGATGCGGCGGCGGTCAAACGCATGGAAGCCAAAGGGCTGTGGGAACGGGGCGAACGCGTGGTGGATGCCAGCGATCAAATGGATGCCAATCGGCCTGTTCCTTTGCCGGCGTTGAGTGCCCATCAATCGGAGGCCTACGCTGCATTGCGGGCGAGCCAGCAGGCCGGGCGCATGGCTTTGCTGCACGGCATCACCGGATCCGGTAAGACCGAGGTGTACATCCACCTCATAGCGGATGCCCTCGAACGCGGCGAGACGGTGCTCTTTCTCGTTCCAGAAATCGCTTTGACCACCCAGCTTATCCAGCGGCTTTCCCATCACTTTGCCGCCTTCTTGCACGTCTACCACAGCCGATTCACGCGCCGCGAGCAAACAGAAACTTGGCTTGAGGTACTAGGCAAAGGCCGGCCTGCGCCCAAGCTGATCGTGGGGCCTCGGTCCGCCTTGTTCTTGCCCATGCAGCAACTCGGGTTGGTCATTGTGGACGAGGAGCACGAGCCCAGTTTCAAGCAATACGATCCCGCGCCGCGCTACCAAGCCCGAGACGTGGCAATGTGGATGGCCGCTCGCGACGAGGCGTTTTGTGTGTTGGGTTCAGCGACGCCTTCCGTGGAGACGCATTGGCTTACGACCCAGGGGCGCATCGACCGTGTGGAGATGAACGAGCGCTATGGCGGCGTGATGCTGCCTGAAATTTGGTGCGCCGACCTGCGCAAGGCCTACCGGCAACGCGCCATGTTCGGCCATTTTACGCGCTTGTTGAAGTTGGAGATGGAGTCGGTGCTCGAATCCGGTCGTCAGGTCATTTTGTTCCAAAACCGACGTGGCTACAGCCCCATGTGGCAGTGCGAGACCTGCGCGTGGATTCCGGAATGCGAGCGTTGCGACGTTCCATTGACCGTCCACAAATGGAAAAACGAACTGAACTGCCACCACTGCGGCTACGTCGTGGATCCACCGCCTCCGGTGTGCGTTTCCTGTGGCAAATCCACGATGAAGCCCAAGGGCCTCGGCACCGAACGCATCGAGGAAGAGTTGGCGGAACATTTCCCCGATGCCCGTGTGGCCCGCATGGACGCCGACACCACCCGCAGCCGCCACGGTCACCAACGACTCGTCCAGGCATTTGCAAACCGCGAGTTCGACATCTTGGTGGGTACGCAAATGGTGACCAAAGGATTGGATTTTGCCCACGTCGGGCTGGTGGGCGTATTGAGTGCGGACCGCATGCTCAATTTCCCGGATTTCCGGAGTTTTGAGCGGGCCTACCAGATGCTGACCCAGGTGGCAGGGCGAGCGGGCCGTTCGGGGGAGCGGGGTAAGGTCATCCTACAGACTTACAACCCAGACCACTGGGTGATGACTAAGGTCATGGCGAACGATTACACTGGGTTGGTTCAACAGGAATTGATTGAACGCAAAAACTACCGGTATCCACCGTTCGTGCGCCTCGTTCGGCTGACCCTGAAGCACACCGATGCACAGCGATTGGAGGCGGCTGCGGAGGTGTTGGCTGCGCGGCTTACCCAGCGGTTCATGGCCCGGGTCATCGGTCCGGAAACACCCATGATCAGCCGCATCAACGACTTACACCACCGCGTTCTCCTGCTCAAATTTGAACGGGAATTGCGCCCGGATGCGTACAAGGAGTTGCTCCAGGCTGACCTCGATGCATTGCAGGCGGATGAGCGCTTCAAGCGCATTCGCCTTATCGTTGACGTTGATCCGGCCTGACGCTCATCTGCCGGCCTGAGGGCGCTGTGATCTGCCAGATTTGCTGCAAAGAAGCGTCCCAATTCAAGTGCTCAATAGGAACGAGTGTGGGTGCATTGGGCAAGTCGATGCGCTGTGAATTCAATAACTGCCCTGTGTAAGTGAACGCTTGAATGTGCCAAGTACCGGCCATGGTCGAGGAGAGGGAGAGGCCTTCGGCTGTCCAGCGGACGAACTCCTTGGCGTCAAGCCGTTCAACGGCATTGGCGGTTCCGAAATAATGGAACGACGGCGCATCGTTGCCGCTGTTGGCCACACCGAGCGTGTCCGTCTCGATGGCGTAGCTGATGTCAGCAGGACTGGACAGTCCTGATCCGGCGCCTTGGACCACGGTCTCCGATGAGGAGAAGTCGTTGCTGTATCGGGTGATGCGGGCCGGGGACCACGAGCTAACGTAGAATTGACCGGCTCCGTCCATGTCGATGCCATCCAAGTTCCCGAGTCCCGAATTGAGTAAGGTGCTGAATTCACCCGTAGCGAGGTCCACCTCGAGAATGGGGGCATTGCCGCCCCAGTTGACCACGATGGCGCGGTTGTTGGCTTCGTCGATGACCACGCCGTTGGGGGTTGTGCCGGTGGAATTGACCAGCACCTCCGTCGCCATATCGGCGGGGTCGGTGATGTCGATGCGGTGCAGTTTTCCGCTCGAAAAATCGCTGATGACCAGCTCGCCACTCCGGCTGCCCATTCCATTGAGGAACGCCGCACCGGGAATGGAGAGGGAACCGATGAGGTCGGCAGTTGCTAGGTCGTAGGCGCGAACGACGTTGTTGCCGATGGCAAACAGGTGACCGTCGACCACTTCCATGCCATGCGTGGCCGACCCCGAGCCGAAGTAGGCATAGCTCGCTCCGCCATCGGAGGTTTCAAGGATGCTCGATCCGTTGGAAATGAACCACCGGTTGGCCGTTGGGTCGTATTCAGCGGCTTCAATGTTGTTGGGCGTTTGGGCGTAAAGTGCTCCAGCCAGTGTGAGGCTGAGGGCGAGGGGAATGAGGCGGGTCATGGGTTCGATTTTGGGGCTTGAGATTTGACGTACAGTTTGGCTACACCTGCCCAGAATACCGTAAAGATCAGGGCCGCGGCGATGGCGTAAAGTACAAAGGATGGCGGCTCGGCAACATCTGGTACGGAAGGTGCGTCCCACACGCTACCGGCATTTCCTTGCATGATGTCACGGATGCGACGCCAAGCATTTCGCATGAGGTAATAACTACCGAATCCGATAAGTGGTACCAAAATGAGCCACGCCCGAATCCAAGGTTCATACGAGCGATTCATCTGCTTCCAAAAATTGCACTGCCCACACGAACTAGGGTCGACCCTTCGTCGACGGCGATGCGCCAATCCCCACTCATGCCCATGGAACACGTGTCCCAATGGCCCGGATTGTAGCGGTCATACAGTGTGCGCAACGATTTGAATTCGCGTCTCACTTGCTCAGTGTCGTCCGTGAAGGTCGCCATGCCCATCAAACCGCAGATCTCCGTGTTGCCCAATGGCGTGCCGATGAGGGCATTTAAGGTGGCGTCCAATTCCGCTTCGGTCATGCCGTGTTTCTGCGCTTCTTGTGCAATGTGCAGCTGGAGCAAGACACGGGATTGAATCCCGGCGTTTAGGCTCCGCTTGTTGATTTCGGCGAGCAACCGGTCGCTGTCCACAGCATGGATGAGGTGGGCGTGTCGGATGGCTTGTTTGACTTTGTTGGTTTGCAAGTGGCCGATGTGGTGCCAACGGACCGGCTGTCCGTTGAAATGCTCGGCTTTGGCATTCATCTCTTGCACCCGGTTTTCACCAAGGTCCAACTGTCCCGCATCCAGCGCCGCTTGGAGGAGTTCAACGGGTTTGGTTTTGCTCACAGCGACGAGCGTGACGTGCTCGGGCAGGGCGGCTTTGAGTTGATGCAGCCGATCGGAAATGGAAGAAACTTCGGTCATTGGATCTCATGGATAAACAATCCACTGCGCAGCTTTGGTTCAATCCACGTGCTTTTGGGTGGTAAAAAGCCACCGCGGTCCGCTGTGTGCATCAGCTGTTCCGGTGTCACGGAATGCAATTCGAACAGGGCTTGTCCGGGTTGACCAGCGTACTCAGCCTTCAGTCCAGCTGAATCGCGGGTTCCCGGGGCGTACTTCAGGCGGGGATCGTTTCGGGCATCCGAAATACCGAAAATTCGCTGAAGCAAGTGCTCCTGCAACAATTCTGCATCGACCGCACCGGCGGTCTGCAGGTCTTCGATCCATGCCAACGCCCACGATTGTCCGGCCGTGTGCACATGAACGCGACCAACAGAAGAAGGAGCGGGTGCGTCGGCTTCAATCCGCTGCCAACTGAGGCAGTTGCTCACCGTGTCAAACGCCTCCTCCCATCTGGCGACATCCCAGCCGGGGTGCCGCAAAACGCGGTGGTAGGGGCGGATGGCCAGTTGGGAGGCAGGAACGGCATACGCCAATACGTGTTGTTTGGAGGGCGCATCGGGGTGTTTCTCAGCCAGACGAAGGCTCGAAGCGATGCGGTGGTGGCCGTCCGCCAAGTACATCGCTGGGATGGCGTTGAGCAAGGGTTCTAAGTCGCTGGCTTCACCCGCGCGAACCAACCACACCGTGTGGCGGATGCGGTCGGTGGTGCTGAAGTCCAGATTCGGGCCATGCGCCGCAGTCCATGTTTCCATCCAGGTCGCTGCATCCGTGCCCTGCACATCACCATCGGGATACATACACAGAACGGGCTCGGCATGGCAGCCGACGGTGTCGAGGTACTTGGCAAACAGTTTTTCCCGCTTTTCGAGCGTCTGCTCATGCAGTTTTAGGCGGCCTTGTCGGATGCCATCCACGCTCAAAATTCCCACTACGCCCGTGCACGTGTGGTGTTCAGAAGTCTGGCGGTAAATCGCGAAAGACGGTTCGTCATCGGCCGTGAGCCATCCCTTCGCAACGAAGGATTCGAACCGTTCACGGACCAAACCGTGGAAAGCTTCCGACCCGCGTTTGAAAGATGCTTTGCCCGTTCCAGCCGGGTTGATGACGTGCAGGTACGAATACGGGTTGCGATCGAGTTTATCCTGCAATTCTGCCTTTCCGTAGCTAACATAGGAGCGGGAGGCGACCAGATGGGGTTTGTCCTTGGAGGGGACGAGGATGCGGAACGGATTGAACCAGGTCAAGCGGGTTGTTTTGCGCTAATTTCTTGCACAATCTGGGCAATTTCCAAACCGATGCGCTCCTGCGCAGCGCCGGTGGCTGCTCCGACGTGAGGGGTAAGCGAAATGCGCGGATGTCGAATCACATCCAATCGGGGCTTGGGCTCACCGACGAATACGTCAACTCCTGCGCCACCCAGCTGGCCCGAATCCAGGGCTTCCAGCATGGCGTCTTCGTCCACTACGCCGCCGCGTGCAGCATTCAAGAGGAGCGCTCCGGGCTTCATTTTGGCGATGGCTTCAGCATCGATGACGGCTTGGCCATCGGCTTGAGCCGGGATGTGCAAGCTCATGGCGTCCGCTGCTGCGAGGGCTTCATCCAAGGTGACGAGGGGAACGTCAACGCTGATCTGTTGCCCGGCAATGTCGACCGCTAGCGCTTGCTTACCGGTGGTTTGGTCCACACCGATCACCTTCATTCCGCAGCCGATTGCGTATTGCGCGAGCGATTGGCCGATGCGACCGAAGCCGACCACGGCCAGGGTCATGCCGCGCAATTCCCGGCCCTTGCCGTATGCTTTTTTCAAGGCCTTGAATTGTTCGCCGCCTTCCACCGGCATACGGCGGTTGCTGTCGTGCAAAAAGCGACTCAAGGTGAAGAGGTGGCCCATGACGAGTTCAGCTACGCTTTGTGAACTGGCTGCGGGCGTGTTGTTGACCTGAACGCCTTTCGACCGCGCGTACGCAACGTCGATGTTGTCCATACCTACCCCGCCTCTGATAATGAATTTGAGGTTTGGACACGCGTCAATTAGCGGCTCACGAACCTTGGTAGCGCTGCGGACCAGGAGGCCGTCTACCTGTTCTGAATTGATGAATTCTGCGAGTTCTTCAGCAGGAACGAAGTCGGTGCAAACGCGGTGACCGGCAGCTTCAAGTGCGGCGAGCCCAGCGGGGCTGATGCCGTCGTTGGCCAAAATATTCATGGGGAGGGGAGTTCTTTAAGTGTGGTTATCCTTCGGATTCGAGGGTTTGCATCACGTCAACAAGTGTCTGGACTGAATCAAGGGGGAGAGCGTTGTACATGGAAGCACGATAGCCACCTACGCTGCGGTGTCCTTTCAAACCACTGATACCGACGGACTGCCACAAGGCGTCAAAGCGTTCGGCTTTGGTTTCATCCGTCAAACGGAACGTGGCATTCATGTGCGAACGGCTATCGACGTGTGCGTGGCCTTCAAACAGCGGATTGCGATCAATTTCTGCGTAGATCAAGGAGGACTTGGCCTCGTTGCGTTGCTGCATCGCCGCGACTCCGCCGTTGGCTTTCATCCAGCGCAGGGTGAGCAAGGTGACGTAGACGGGGAAGACCGGTGGCGTGTTGAACATGCTGTCCTTCTCCGCATGGACCGTCAAATCGAGGTAAGACGGAATGGTGCGGCCGGTGTGGCCCATGGCTTCGCGGTCAAAGGCGTACATCACCGTGCCCGCAGGACCCATGTTCTTCTGGGCCCCAGCGTAGATGAGGTGAAAGGGATTGGCGTCGAATGTGCGAGAGAAAATGTCCGAACTCATGTCGGCGACGAGCGGAACACCGGCTTCGGGTGTGCCTGAGAATTGGGTGCCGAAAATGGTGTTGTTCGAGGTGTAATGCAGGTAGCTCGCGTCAGAGCCCGGGGCCGCATACGCGGGGATGCAAGCGTAATTGGATTCCTTGGACGAGCCTACCACATCGATGGTGCCAAGGTGTTTGGCTTCCTTGATGGCTTTCGCCGACCAGGTGCCGGAGTCAACGTATGCGGCTTTTCCTCCTTGCGGCAGCAGGTTTGTGGCTGCCGTGTAAAATCCAAGGCTCGCTCCACCCTGTAGAAACAGCACATCGAACCGCTTGGGCAGGTTCAGGAGCTCCTTTACCAATGCGCGGGCTTCTTCCATGACCGCGACAAAGTCCTTGCTTCGGTGGGAAATTTCAATCAGTGAGAGGCCCAGTCCGTTGAAATCGTTGACTGCAGCCGAAGCCTCCTTAAGTACCTCAGGGGGCAAAATGCACGGCCCCGCGGAGAAGTTGTGGAATTTCATGCCGTAAAGTTCCGTCGCACGATTGTGAAAACCGTCAAATCCAAGTCGATTTTTCAACGCTTTGCGAACCTTTTCAACGCCCGCTCGAGGATGAAATTTAATTGAAACAACTCCCGCAATTCGGGTTCTGTCCATTCGGTGTCCGAACGGGAGATGTGCTCCATGGTTTCGAGCCTGCGGTCTTCACTCGGAATGAGGCTCAGGGCCTGACGCATTTGATTACGGGTCAAGCACAATCTTGCGCTTACCTCACCAAGGACAGCGCATTTTTCCGATTCAAAAACAGCGTCCTCCATAGCCGCCAGAAGCTGTGCAAATTCGGCGGAAGAAGCAGGAGGGAAGCAGCTTGTTGCGACGAGCTTGCGTCCCATGGCTTCCAGATCGATGCGTGCGATTGATGCTTGTCCGGTCCAGGCTTGCCGTTGGGTGCCGCCGACAGCAGCTGTCATGGGAGCATTGAGGCCGGTCGGTTGCGTTGCTTCCAGCACACACGGGAAATCCACCCGGCAATACGTGCTGTCGGGAAATTCAAATCGAAATGCACGCACGGTACCGTCGCACGGTCCGTTCCAGACCCACAAGGAATCTGACCAGAGCGAGTCCACGAGGCTGGCTTCAGCGAAACTTCTGACGCGCAGAGCTGGCACAGGCGCCACACTGTCCATGCGCAGTGTATCGGATTGGGCCAGCGCCATCGCCGGCAGCAAAAAGGCAATCCATGCATTCGTCCAACGGGACAACGGGGCCATCATTTCGCGATGTACTTGCCGAGCCATTGGGGGAGATAAGCGGTCCAAGTTGCACGAAGTTCAAGGTCCCCACCGTCGACAACAGCAGGGGATCTCAGGGCGACAGCGATCCAAACACAGGCCGTCCACGCGGCAATTATGAGCACCTTCAGAATCAAGCTCGCACGGTCGACGCCGTCCTCCAGCCAATCTGGCATGAGCCAGTCGATGGCGACGTATCCGGGCACCGCGAGCATTGCCCCGATCCAGCCGGCGCCTGTTGCACGAAACGCCGCGAGACGTTTCCATTGCAGGGCGCTGCCAAGCCAGGCGTAAAACACCAAAAATTGGAGAACCGTGCAGGCCGTTACCACCCACGCGACACCTTCCAGTCCACCGCCTGTGCGCAAGACACTCGATATGGCTAAGATGAGCCCCGTGAGGTAGGCGACCTTGATGGCGATGGCGGGAATAAGTTGGTCGGTGGCCCGGACCACGGCATCGGCCAACTTAATAAGGGAACGGAAGGCGACCCCGATAAACAAGATGCGCACAATCGGACCGGCATTTGCGTATTCGGCCCCGAGCACCAGCACCGCTACCTCGGTGGCGAACCACGCCAGCGCTAAGCTACCGGGGATCACGAGCCATGCAATGAGCGCGATGCCACGAGAGACTACGCGCTGCAGCGCCTGCCATTCGGTTTGCAAGGCTGACATGCCGCTGAAGAGGACGCTGTCCCCGAGTTTTCCCAAGATGGTGATAGGCAGGGACATCAAGTGCGCCGAGCGATCGTACAGACCGGTCGCAGTCCAGCCGCCTCCAGTCGATGGATTGGCCTGAGCAAATTCTCCCACAAGCACCGTGTCGGCTTTGGTCGCTGCGTAGTTCAACCAATTGAAAACCGTCGACCGGCCTCCATAGGCCAACATTTCCCGCAGGTCGGTCCATTGCCAGCGGCCCCACAGGCCTTCCGTACCTGGTGGGCGCATCCACCAGAAGCAAAGGCCGAGAAGGGCATTTTGGCTGAGTAGGGCGGCGACATAGGCCCAGACGCCATAACCGGCATACGCCAACCCCAATCCGATGCCTAGATTGCCGATGACCATGGCGATCATAGCCGCAGCGAACAACCGCTTGAAATCCATGTGGCGCACAAGCAAACTGCGCGGGACCAAAGCGATGCTCGACAGGATAAAACTGAAAGCGACCCACCGCAAGACTTCCACGAGGGCATCGCTGTTGAACCAGACTCCAATTTGCGGGGCGGTGACGTACATCAACGCGAAAAACGCGACGCCCAAGCCCAGTGAGAATTGCAGGGCTGATCGGATGTGCCGAGGCTGCAGGTCCTTGCGCTGTACGAGGGATGGGCCGATTCCGATTTGGGCGAAGATTTCCACAAATCCGACAACGACCAGTGCGATAGACATGACGCCAAAGTCGGCTTTGGAAATCAGCCGAGCCAGCACCATGATGAAGAACAATTGGAGCAATACCTGGCTCACCACATTTACCGATTGCCATCGGATGGATGATGCAAAAGCAGGTGTCCGGCGCTCCATGGGGTGTTTATCGGGCGATGCTCACGGAACGCTTTTCCCGGATGACCGTGACCTTCACTTGACCGGGGTAGGTCATTTCGTTCATGATGCGCTGCGAGAGGTCGAGTGACAGCTGGTCGGCTTGGTCGTCTGAAACCTGGTCGCTTTCGACCATCACGCGCAATTCACGTCCGGCTTGGATGGCAAAGGACTTGGTAACCCCGGGGAACTCGAGGGCGAGGTTTTCGAGGTCGCGGAGGCGCTGAATGTACGCTTCGACCATCTCGCGCCGCGCGCCTGGTCGTGCGCCGGAGATCGCGTCACACACCTGCACAATGGGCGACAACAGGGTGGTCATTTCGATTTCGTCGTGGTGGGCACCGATGGCGTTGAGAACATCGGGCTTTTCCCCACAGCGTTCGGCGATCTTCATGCCGAGCAGTGCGTGCGGCAACTCGCTTTCCTCGTCGCTAACCTTTCCGATGTCGTGGAGGAGGCCGGCGCGCTTCGCCGCTTTGGTGTCGAGTCCCAGTTCCGCTGCCATCGTCGCGCAGAGGTTGGCCACTTCACGCGAGTGCTGCAGCAGGTTCTGGCCGTAGGAAGAGCGGTATTTCATGCGGCCCACCATGCGGGTGAGCTCGCCCTTCATGTTGTGAATGCCGAGGTCGATGCAGGTGCGCTTTCCGATCTCGAGGATTTCCTCTTCGAGTTTCTTGGTCACCTTGGCCACCACCTCCTCGATGCGGGCCGGGTGAATACGCCCGTCGGTCACCAGCTGGTGCAAAGAC
This sequence comes from uncultured Flavobacteriales bacterium, assembly GCA_937884175.1. GTDB lineage: Bacteria > Bacteroidota > Bacteroidia > Flavobacteriales_D > Sanyastnellaceae > UA16. Next base: position 1,366 of record CALGDB010000319.1, on the reverse strand, counting down.
AACCGCGCAATCTCGCGGCGCACCGGATCAAAGCAGCTCAGGATGATCGCCTCGGGTGTGTCGTCCACGATGAATTCAACACCGGTTGAAGCTTCAAGAGCACGGATGTTCCGTCCCTCCCGGCCGATGATCAGTCCTTTGACATCGTCGTTCTTAATGTTAAAGACCGAAACCGAATTCTCGACGCTGTGCTCGGTGGCGACGCGTTGGATTGTCTGGATGACGATTTTTTTGGCTTCATGGTTGGCCTTTTGCTTTGCGTCGTCCAAGATGTCTTGAACCTGGGTGGCGGCGATGGACTTGGCGTCAGTTAGCAACTGTTCCTTCAGGGCCTCCTGTGCCTCCCCGGCTGACATGTTGCTGATTTTTTCCAACAACTCCACAGCACGCTGGCGCTCTTTGTCGAGGTCCTTACCCTTGTTTTCGAGGGCGTCCAAGCGTTGTTGGACTTTCTCTTGTTCCTTGTCGATGTAGCGCTCTTTAGACTTGACGCGGTCTTGTTCCTTCTTGAGTTTGTTGAACTCGTTGCGCACCTTGTCCTCTTTCGATTGAAGGTTGGAAGTGCGCTCCTTGATTTCGGCGTTGTGCTTCTCCTTCATCTGGATGAAGCGCTCTTTCGCCTGGAGGATTTTCTTCTCCTTGATGTTCTCGCCCTGTTGCTCTGCCTTTGCGAGAATTTCATCCTTCTGGCTCGAAAGCAGGCGGTTGAACACCACGTAGCCAAGGCCTCCTCCTGCGACAAAGCCACCTAGTGCGCCAATTAAAATTGATATGGTATCCATGTGATGCGGGTGTGCATCAGACTTCCAGCAGGCGTTCCAAGTGAGTCGAGATTTCGGCCATGCGTTCAAGGGCTTCTTCAGGAAGCGAAGCGGTGGACGCTGCTGTGACTTGTGCCTTCGGTTGACCTTCTGTGGCTAGGTGCAAGGCGGTCATGGCGAGCAGATCCAGGGGGTCTTCCACGTTGAACTGCGCCTTGAATGCATCGAACTGATCGTTGATGGTCGCTGCGGCTCGCCGGAGGTTTTCGACCTCGGAGGCGGGCGCTCGCAATGGGTATTCCCTTCCGGCTATGTTGAGTCGTACGGTTTCCATCAAGATTTCAAAATTGCGATGCATTCCTCTATATCACTCAAAAGCGCTTGAACCGCCTGACGGTCAATGCTTGGGGAGTCTGATTGATGTGATTGGGGTAAAAAAGTAGGGGTTGAGTCCTCCACAACATTCAACTGCAATTGCCCAGTCTCCACGGGGGGTCGTGCCTCGATTTGGGACGTCAGCTTCTCGTTTTCAAGCCGAAGCGCCGCCACTTCTCCCTTCAGGCGTTGCAACGTTGCATTTTGAGTTTCGTACGCCGCCATCAGCT
>CALGDB010000318.1 GCA_937884175.1 uncultured Flavobacteriales bacterium | reverse complement strand
TCGCTGCTGAAGTACAACTGATTGTCGCTGATGCGCGGGGCGGATGCCGTTTCGAGACCGGGGAAGCGCAGCGGGCTGATCTGCCAGTGCCGGTCATCCTTGTCCACGTGCAGCTGTGCCGTGCACCGGTCCCACAAGAGCTGGACATACTCAGGGGTATTGTCCTCAACCATTAGCCATTCCAAAATATCAGCTGCATCGGCGTACTTGCCCTGTTGCATCATGCACTTGGCGTAGTTCAACTGGTCGTCCGTAGTCAACGCGGTGCGGTAACCTAATTCCTCATACGTTCGCTCGGCCGCGGCAAAATCTAGGAGGTGCATTTGGGTTTGTCCCAACAACCGATAGCTCATGGTATCGTTGGGCCATTTGGCCAATGCGCGGTGCAAGTTGGAGGCGGCTTTTGTGTAACGCTCTTTTTCGGACATGCGGAGTCCTTTCCAAAAATGGCGAGCACCGCAGGAATTGAGCACGACCATTCCAGTTACCAGGACCGCAGTGACGGTCATTGAGCGGGAAAACGGCGTTTGCGTCATGGTCGATTCATTGCGAAAGGGGGCGCCTTACAACTAGGAGCCCACTTAGCAATGATAATAGTTGTGAGGGGGTATTTTCAGCTACTCATTAGGCTTCTTTCCACAATGCAATATGAGATAATGCGATGCCCGCGGCGACGGAAACATTGAGGCTGCCGGTTTTACCCGTCATCGGCAATCGCAACTGGATTAAGCATTTACGGGCGACACCATCGGAGATTCCTGTGCCTTCATCGCCCATTACGAGGCAGACGGGGCCGTCCGTTCGGTGGGCGTGAATGGATTTCTCCGCTTTTTCATCTAGGGCGATGCATGTCATGCCTTGGGCTTGGATGCCATCGAGGGCTCGGGCCATATCGGGCACACGCGCGACTGGCAGCCGCAGCAGGGCGCCGGAAGACGATTTGATGGCATCTTCTTGAATGGGGGCCACGCCATACGACGGAATTACGAGCGCCGTAGCTCCATAGCATTCAGCACTGCGGGCGATGGCTCCAATGTTGCGGACATCGGTCACACCGTCTAGGGCGATGAGCAGGGGTGTTTCTCCGGCTTCATACGCCCGAGCGATCAATTCCTCTAACGGCTGGTAGCTGATGGGCGAGAGGAAAGCCACGATGCCTTGGTGATTTTTGACGGTGATCCGGTTCAATTTCTCTTTGGGCACCCGCTGAACGGGGATGTTCAGCCCGCGCAATTGGGCCAGTAAGGCAGTGGTGCGCTCGCCTTTTTCGTCCCGTTGGATCAAGACCTTTTGAAATTCCTTGCCGGCATCCAGGGCGTCCATGACCGGGTGCCATCCCATGACGTAACTGCCTTTTGGCGGACGTTTTGGTCCGGTGTACGGTCCTTTCTTCCGGGGGGCGCTATGGCCAGTGTATCCGGAAGGCGATGCGGGCCGGTTGGAACGGTTTGAAGACCGCTTGGGAGAAGGCAAGTCAAAAGGCATGCCCAAAGGTACCGGCAAATCAATCCGCTTTGATGCGGCCGTTGCGCCAATTTGTGACCATGCGGTCCCACGGCGAACGAAATTGCATGCTGCGGCTCAGGACGTAAAACTCGTTGTCCCACGGGTGTTCTACATGTAGAAAGCGGAATACGAGGGCATTGGTCGAACCTTCTTCCCCGTAAATCCACCATTCGCTGTCTGACCCTCGGCGCACTTTGTTGGGAACCCCAAACACGATGTGCACCATTCCTCGGTCGGTACGCCATCCTGGATGTACCCCGGAGAAGTACCGGTTGGCTTCTTCTACGCGACCGTAATACGTCGCAATCAACGTGGCCGACGCTTCTTTTTCGTTTCCGCAGTTGAGCCAGAAGGCATCGAGGGCTGCCTTGGGATCCGAGGCGTTAACCATGCGCTCGTACTCTTTGCGGGACGTGATGTAGCGGCTGGATTGGATCATGAGCTGCAAGTCGCGAACCAACGGGTGGTCTTCCGTTGTGCCGACAATGCGATGTGCCACGCGCAACGTGCCGCTCGAGGTGGGCTGGCCAACAACATTGATCCCGGGCTGCACGATGTAGCCGCTCCAGCCGATGTCGTCCGTATTCCAATCGGAACGGATGGCCGGTTGAAGGGTGTCGCTTTTGTCTTTGACTTGTGAAAACGGCGGAGCGGGCATAACCCCCGGCACTTCGATGCTCGCGTGTTGCCACCGGCTGCCCGGTGCACTCTCGAAGAAAAGGGTGTCCCCGGCTACGGCAAATCCGTCGTGCACTGGCCATCCATCGCTGTGGAACGGCGTTCGGGGAATGCCTGGTTGAGGCAGCGGCACACTCCAGGTGGCGGTGGCATTTCGGTGCAAATCATCCAACTGCATCGGAATGAGGTTGGTCGATTGGCTCCATTCGGAAGCAAATTCCGCGAGCGAGACGCGCCACTGTTTCCGGTCTCGCCGGGGGGCGAAATCCACGAGCGTGTCGCTCCAAGTCACCTCAAACGTACCGGCTTTCAGTTGGAGTTTGGCTGTAAATGGACTTTGCGGTGAATCCCGAAGGAACAAGGCCTCTTCTCGTGACCAATCGAGGTAGACGTCCACGCTGTCGATGCCCGCCGGCAGTACGGCGCACCGGGGGTGGAGGATGTGGGCTTCAAAGTCGTAGGGCCGTTGGTCGGATTTCCCCAATGACGTGCCCGACGCTCCGCAGCCGGAGAGCGATGCGATGACTAGGCCGGCGGCCCACCAGACAATGCGCGTGCGCAACTTCATCAGGTCCGTTCCGATTCAGTGGGTTCCTTGGGAAGTTCAAGCTGTGCAGCCGAGAGATCTGCTGTGAATTCCTCCGGAATGCGCGCTTTAACGTTGACCCCCAATTCGCGCATTTGCTCGGCTTGGTGCAGCGCACCTTGCCGACCTTTCAGTTTAACGAGGGCGTCGTCGTAGGAAGACTGTGCCCGGGTGAGCTGGGTGCGGATTTTGGAGAACTCGTCCAGAAATGCATAAATCTGGTGGTAGAGTTTACTGCCGCGCTCAGCGATTTTCTGGATATTCGCCTTTTGCTCTTCCTGCTGCCAGACGTAGCTGATGGTGCGCAGGGTCGCGATCAAGGTGCTGGTTGAAACGAGCAGGACGTTTTGGCCGAGCGCCTCTTCTTGCAGCCGCAGGAGGTGTTGGTCCAATGCCACCCACGACGCCTCTACCGGCATGAACATCAGTGTGTAGTCTGTGCTCTTGCCATAGAGTTCGGCGTAGTTTTTTTTGCCCAACCCCTTGATGTGTGCCGAAACACTTGCAGCGTGTGCCGTTCGTTCCTGTTCAATGACTGCGGGGTCGTCGGCCTGCGTCATGCGTTCGTACGCGGTTAAACTGACCTTACTGTCGATGATGAGTACTTTGTCGTCGGGGAGGTAGATGAGGAAATCCGGTCGGTACAGTTTGCCCGCCTCATCCCGCTGTGACGACTGCTTCGAATAATGAATACCTTCTACAAGGCCTACCTGCTCGAGGATACGCTCCAATTGGTATTCGCCCCAGTCGCCTTGAACCTTTGATTCGCCCTTCAAGGCGTTGGTGAGGTGCTTGGCTTCCGCCTGCAAGCTTTGATTGAGGGAGAATAACTTCTCGAGTTCTTTGTCCAGTTGTCCTAACTGTTCTCGTTCGTCGCCGTAAAACTTGTTCATCTGGTTTTGCAACTCAACGAACTTTTCCTGAATGGGCTTGACCACGGCGGATAAGGTCTCTTTGCCGCCTTCACTGAGGTGCTTCTGATGGCGTTCGGCATTCTTTTCAATGATGTCGCGCGCCAACAGGTCGAATTCCCGCTTCAGTTCGGTTCTGCGGTTCTCCGCTTCCTGCGCGTGGTCCTCGTAGCGCTGCTCCGCCTTGCTCCGGGCCTCGATGGCCGCTTGCAGTTCCTGTCGCGTGACGGATAATTCCTCGCGGGTTCGTTCCAACTCGGCCTGCAGTTGGTCGCGGTCAAATCGCACCCGTTCCGCTTCGGGATCGGCAGCTATTGAGTCACTTCCTCTTCGCGCTAATTGCCGCGCCAGCAAAAGGATTCCGGCGGTGAGGAGGGCGAGTATTAAGATGAGGATGGTGATAAGTTGCGATGACTCCATGAGCGGAATATACATCTAAACGTAACCTTCGTGAGCGTTGACCCGTAGTGGATATTGAACTTTTAACAACCGAAAGATGAAACGGTTTTTTCAATGGACCATTGGCCTGGTGTTGGCCGCATCGCTCTTCGCTTCTTGTGCGACGAGTTACTCCGCTTGTGCAGCGTATGCTGAGGTGGAAGTATGCGAGTAATCACCGCCAATTGAAGACGACTTCCTTTTGCGTGTCCGGGTGCAAAGAGCGCGCCACCGGACACGCTTTAGTTGTGCGCTGTAAAATGAGTTTTTGCTGATCCGTGACCTCTGGGATGTACAGGTCCAGCTCCACTTGAATTCGGGCAATCCGCCGTGGATTGGACGCCATGGTTTTCCAAACGCGTGCTTCCATATCAATGGTTTCGTGGCCCATGTCTCCAGCTTTGATGGCCATGATGGTCATGACGCAACTTGCGAGGGCCGCGCTGACAAGGTCGGTCGGTGAGAAAGCATCACCTTTCCCTCGGTTATCAACAGGTGCGTCGGTGATGACTTGGCTGTTGGATTGCAGGTGCTGCATCGCGGTGCGCAATTGGCCTTGGTAGGCAAGCGTGTAGTGTGGGGTCGTACTCGTCATGTTGGGGACTTTCTTAATGCTTGCAAAGGTGCAACGAAGTACCGCTTTCCGCGCTAAATTTGATCCATGCTCTTATCGCGTTTCGGATTCTTGTTGGTCTCATTTGCCCTTGCTTTGGGGTGCTTCGGACCGTTCGAGTGCGTCCGAGCGCAGAGCACGGGTGCCCCGCTGACGGGCGATCAAGCGGTGTACCGAGATGGTAAGGTAAATGTTCCGTTGACGGATGAATACCAAGTAGGGGTGTTATTCCACACACAAGGTATCGGCGTCACGGCCCGCCGGGGCTTCTACAGCAATGCCTTTGCCGTGCGGAACATCGGGGTCGATTTGGCTTATTTCAAGCACCCGAAGGAAATCCAGACGAGCAACCCCATTTACGAAAACGGACGGCCGTACGTCTACGGGAAACAGAACACGCTGCAGATCCTGCGGTTGTGGTACGGCAAGCAGAACCTTCGTTCCGAAAAACTGCGGCGCGACGCGGTTCGATTCAGCACGTTTTGGAAGGCGGGAGCGGCATTGGCGGTGTTGAAACCGGTCTACTTGGAAATAGGCTATCCGGACATCCCCTACGATTACACCGCTACAGAACGGTATGATCCAGATGCACATTTTTCAGACAACATATACGGCCGGGCCGATTGGAGCAACGGGCTGGATGAGTTGACCATGGTTCCCGGTTTGCACGCCACGTGCGGGTTGGAATTCGAATACGGCGACGAACGGTTCATTCCCAAAGCCCTGACCACCGGGGTGTCGGTTGACGCCTTCCTTGTGGCACCTGAGGTCTTTGCTGCGAATTTTGAACAGAACAACCGCTTGTTTGTCACCTTATTTGCGACCTTTGAGATCGGAAGAAATTGGACCCAGTAAGCCATGACTACGCCATCGACGCCCACCTCTGAAAACCCCCCTCAACGCGTTCCCAAGCCCAAGTGGCTCCGGGTGAAGCTGCCTACGGGCCAAGCCTACAAGGAGGTAAGGGACATCGTTTCGGAGCACAAGCTGCACACCATTTGCGAAAGTGGCCATTGCCCGAACATGGGGGAATGCTGGGGTGCGGGGACGGCGACTTTCATGATCCTCGGCAACATCTGCACGCGCTCGTGCGGATTTTGCAACGTGGCGACCGGAAAGCCCCTCGAAGCCGATCCGTTTGAGCCGGGCCGCGTGGCTAACTCGGTTAAGTTGATGAACGTCAAGCACGCCGTCATTACCTCGGTGGACCGGGATGATTTGCCGGACGGCGGCAGTGAAATTTGGGCCCAGACGGTGCGTGCAATCCGCCACCAAAGCCCAGGTACCACGCTGGAGACTCTTATTCCTGATTTTGCAGGCAAATGGGAAAACCTCGCCCGCATCATCCAAGTTGCGCCGGAAATCGTTTCGCACAACCTCGAAACGGTGCGCCGGCTGACCAAGGAGGTACGGATACAGGCCAAATACGACCGCAGCCTCGAAGTACTGCGTCGCCTGCGCCAAGCGGGCATCAAGACCAAATCGGGTGTCATGCTCGGCTTGGGCGAATCGTTCGAAGAAGTCGTCGAAACCATGGACGACCTGCGCAGCGTGGATTGCCAAATCCTTACCTTGGGACAATACCTGCAACCCACCCCGAAGCACCTTCCGGTGGTTGAGTTCATTCATCCCGATACGTTCGCCGAACTGAAGAAAATTGGCTTGGAAAAGGGCTTCCGCTACGTGGAAAGCGGCCCGTTGGTGCGCTCGAGCTACCACGCTGAAAAGCACTTGATATAGCCACCTGCATTTCGACTTGCGGTGCCACTGCGCATCGGTTTTAAGCCGCTTATTCCCCTCAGCCTGAATTTGGTGCGGAAGTCGTGAACAGAATGAGTCGACAGGCGCTTCGTTTGTTGTAACTTTCGAATTCCTGATTGATAAAACCTAGACCATGCAATTGAAATCTGTATTAACTGCTTCTGTTGCTGCTGTCCTCGCTTTCGCTGGATGGCAAGTGAGCAACTCCACTGACCCTGTTGCTGCTGTTTCGAATCAAGCGACCTACGCACCGCGTGCCGCCACTCAGCTTGCTCAATCGCCAGAAGGCGCTTGGGAAATTCAGAAATTGCTGCGTGGCGATATTGAGACCGGAGAGATGAACGAAGACGGTTTGCGCGAACTCCGCCACGAGGTGGAACGCTTCGCCGCCAACCAATCGAGCAACAACCGCGCGACGGACCACTATTGGAACGAGATGGGTCCCGATAACATTGGTGGTCGTGTTCGTGCCATTGCTGCCATCATCCCGGAAGACGGAAGCGAGGAGCAAGTGCTTTACGCAGGTTCTGTATCTGGTGGATTGTGGAAGAGTGACAACGGAGGTAATGACTGGAACCAGGTTTTCGGCATCGATCAGATGATGATCGGATCCATCGGCATCACTAAGAACGGCCACGTATATGTGGGTTCAGGTTCGTTGTTCGAAGGTGGTTACGGTGAGGGCGGAAGCTCCTTCCGTGGCCGAGGTATCTATTGGTCTGCTGACGGCGAGAACTTCGAAATGGTGGAGGGCACCGATCCCGGTGCATTCGGATCAGGCAATTTCGCTGCGGTAGACGCGATGGTTGCGGACCCCAATGACGAGGACCGCGTCTGGTTCGGTTGTAACGCAGGTTTCGGTTTCATCGAGAATGGTGTGATGACCATGAGCCCTAGCAACGACATCAACGGCGCCGTAGCGGACATCGCTGTTGCCCACGACGGATCTTACATGCTGATTGGTATGGGTAACTGCCGTGTGTTCCGCAGTGAGGGTAGCGACTTTACGTCTTTCAACAGTGTTTCAGGTTCGAACAATGACGACACGGTTCTTCCCCAATCTGGCAACGGCCGCGTGCGAGTAGACATCAGCATTGACGATCCCAACCACGCTTTTGCAGTCTTTGCCACAAGCGGAGGCTCATTCGGCGGGCTGTATCATTCAGACAACGCAGGTCAAGAAGAATCATGGTCAAATGTTTGGCCCAACGATATCCTCGAGGCCACGCCGCTTCCTCGTAACCAAGGCATCTATGATTTGGCATTGGGCATTGCACAAGGTCAGCCGGATTTGGCTTACGTAGGTGGTATCGAATTGTGGCGTTCAGGTCCCAACCAACAGGCTGAATTGGCGGCATACGCGTTCGACTTTGCCGGGACAGACATCGACGTCCACGCCGACGTGCACGAAGTGATGTTCGTCCCCTCAG
>CALGDB010000317.1 GCA_937884175.1 uncultured Flavobacteriales bacterium | reverse complement strand
TCGGAGGTCTCAGAAGTACCGAAGTTACCTCCGCCTGTTGCAACAGCCGCTCCATTGTAAGAGAGGTCCCACACGCCATTTGTGAATCCATCGCCCCAGTCGTCCAGAACCACAATGTAGTAGCATGCGCCATCCGCGACGCAGACGTCCTCAACGATAGTAGCACCATTACCGTAAGTACCGATTGCCATGCTAGCAACGATCTCACCGGTATCATTGTTGACTAAGTTAAAGCCAGTTTCGCTGGTGAAGAAGTCTCCAGCAGCCGTGAATGTCATGCTGATTGTGGCGCAAGAACCATCATCTTCCGTTGCAGCCGGATTGTAGTTGCAAGCAGTTTCGTCTGTGCAACCAGAAACTGCGACACCTCCAAGACAGAATTCTGTTGACTCGCTGGCACCGAAGTCACCACCAGACGCCAACACGTTTCCGTCTGCGTCTGTCAAAGTGTAGCTACCGCTGCCGTATGTGCAACACATGCCATCGCTGTAAAGATCCGTCATGGTCAATGTATAGCATCCGTCAGCTAAGCAAGAAACCACATCCTCACTTGCACCTGCGTAGGTGAAAGCACCGGCCCCGGCCACTTCATTGCCATCAGCATCAGTAATCGACCATCCTGTTTCTTCGGGATATGAGTCAAATACTAACGACAACGTCACTTCGTTATCAGCACACGCGTCTGAGCCATCACCATCATCACCTCCATCATCAGAACTGCTTAGGCAGAAGTCGGCGGTAGATGAGTCAGTGTAGTCAGCGGCGCCTGCACTGGCCAACACATTTCCGTCAGCGTCAGCAACAGTATATGCAGTACCTCCGTCGCCAAAACTATCACTCATAGTGAAAGTGTAGCATGCATCGTTGGGTGCGCAAGCACTCACGGTTTCTGTGCTGTTATTGGCTGTGCCAACGCCAGATGCGATTACTTCACCACTATCCGAGGTTAAATCCCAGGAGGCCTCGCTTGCCCAAGTATCGAACTCGAGTGTAATGGTCAATTCCACCCCGTCACATTGCGCAAAAGCCGCGGGTGCAGAGTAAAAATAAAGTGCGCACATCGCTACGATGCCACAACACTTCTTAAACGTGTTAAACATTTGATTTGGTTTTAGTTAGAATTCTCAGACAATTTGGGTGCCCCAACGTTTCGAGGACTTTTATGCAACAATCAGAAGGATGGCAAAGGACCACCTTACTGAAGGTCAAGACGTGATTCTTAAAGACGAGAAGTCACAGAATCGGGATAAATGTAGTCGAGGCTTTTCTGAAATCCAATATTTCACAAAAGAAATTTCACCTAACAAACCCAATTTGGTCGGTGATTTCTCTGTCCTTGCCTGATTTTCACAGATGTTGAACGAAATATGTAAATCAAAGGCAAAACAAAACTTATTGAGAATGAACAATTTAAGTGGACCAAGATTTAGCCCCACATCGCCTCGTGCCAGCTCACACTGAATGCACACACCAGCGTCGGCTCACATTCCAACTTCTTGGAAACCACCACGTTCACCAATCGCGTGTCGTCATTGACCATCCCCGCTTTTCGCGCTGCCCAGAAAGATGCCAGGGGCACTTCACTCCATGTGCTGGCCTCTTCATTAAAATAGATAACGGTGTTGCGATTCATCCAATCCACTCCCCATTGCTCCCCAAATGCCTGCAGCCAACGAACTTTGGCATCGATGGAGCAGCCTGTAGCGTTTGGACTGCGGTCGTCAAGCGCAATGATCAAGCAGCGCCCTCCTTCCAATCGCCAGCTGGCCTGCAGCGATTGGCCGTGAGCAACCCATTCGGCAAGAAAAGATTCGATGCCCGAACTAAGCGCAATCTGCTCCTCATTTAGGAGTAAGCGATCTGCCGTGTATAGCCATGCGCGTGAAGAACCAGAAAGGGGACTCCAGGTTGCTCCCTCCATACATGCTCCTTCCTGCCAAACCTGCGCTTTATCTGTAGTAGGTAATCCTTCCATGTTTCAAAATTACGTTTCGAGTCTTTATTTGAATTTCTCAGACGAAAAGTGCGAAATTGCCTGCGCATGGCTGATTCACAAAAGCGATCTAACGAGCTCATCACGATGAGCCAAATCCGGCCTTACCTCAAACTGCTTCTAAAAAATTGGTGGTTGATTGTGGTGCTTTCAGCAACCGGTTATGCAGCCGGCCGCATAATCACCCACCGCCAACTCGACATTTACGCCGCTTCAGCGGAAATTTTGTTGGACCAAGGCGGTGAAGCATTGGATTACCAAAAGCGCCTAACAAATCAAACGAAGTTCTTCAACTACAACAATTCAGAAGCTAAAGACCAGCAGCGAATTTTGAGGTCGTATGACCTCGTCGGCCGAGTGGTAGAGCGCATGGCAGTACCCATCGATTACTTCCTAGTTGGGCGTTTAAAAACAAGCCATGTACCCCACTTTGGAGCGGTCCAGCTCCAAGCCTCTCCGGACCTATTCAACCCCTTATACCTCGGAACGCCCATTGATTTATTCATCGAAGATGAAAACGAATTCCGTCTTCGCTTCACCCTTTCTACAGGTGAAATCAAAGAGATTGTACATCCATTCGGCGTGCCAATGGAGGGGCCTGAACTGGCCCTCACTGTCAGACATGCAGACAAACAAATCATCGATTTCTCCGGTGTCGAAGGCCCGCAAATCAATCTGGATGCCCTCGAACAGGCTCGAAAGCAGCACTTTCAGTTCCGTGTATACAGCAAAGACCAACGCATTGCACAATTCCGAAGCGCACTGCAAGTTGAAAACATTGAAGGTACAAACGTCTTGGCGCTTTCTTCAAGCAACACCCTCTCCGGTCGAGCCAAGAAATTCTTGGACATCCTTAGCGAGGAATACATCGAATACACCAAGGAATCCCGGCTCAAGTCCAGCCTGAAAACCGAGAAGTTTATCAACATCCAATTGGACGAACTGGTCACCATCATGGATAGCCTCGAAATGCAGGTGGATGGCTTCAAAGAACGCAACGAAATCCTCGATCTCAGCCGTGAGCAAACGGAATTTTTTGATGCACTCGTACAATTAGAAACGCAAGAACGTGAATTGGAGTTCCGCTTGGAGGCGCTGAGTTCATTGCGAAATTATCTTGTATCTGGGCTAGAGGACAATAGTTTACCCCCTACCTCCTACCTGATTGAAGAGGATCCACTGCTGATTGAGCAGGTCAGTCAGCTCTTCGAAATGCGAAACAAGCGTGCCAGCGCATTGCTCGACGTTACAGAGGATAGTTACCAGATCCGCAAGCTCGACAGCACCATCAGTAATGCCCGCTTCACCATCACAAAGTACATCGAGGACACACGTGAGGCCATTGAGGACCAGCGTTCCAATGTGCGCGACCAAATCAACAGTCTAGAAGACCGATTGAGCGGTATCCCGGCGACACAACGTGACATCGTGGTAATGGAGCGAAAACTCCAAGTCAATGAGAAGCTCTACGTATTTTTACTCGAAGCACGTGCCCAAAATGTTATAACTCGAGCAAGCATCACACCACAGGCATCGATTATCGAAATCGCACGAGCAAACGGCATTATCGGCCCCAACAAGAGCCGGACGATTCGCAACTATTTTCTTTTTGGCGCGATTATCGCATTTGCTGTCGCATTCATTCGTATGCTGCTCTTCAACCGATTGGAATCGACGCAAGAGCTGCGTGAAATCACCCAGTTGCCGGTTGTGGCCGGACTGCCTCACTACGCTGAAATTGAGGAGCATCCGCTAGCCATTCTGGCTGACTCCCGCGCACAGATCACGGAAGCCTTCCGAAGCCTTCGAACCAACTTGCAATACCTGCTAGCACAAGAAGGCGCCAACACCATCTTAGTAAGCTCCCTTCACCCAGGGGAGGGAAAGTCATTCGTATCGTCTAACCTCGCGACCGTTTTGGCGAAGACGGGGAAAAAGGTGGTCCTCGTGGATTTTGACATGCACAAACCCAAGGTGCACAAGAACTTCAAACTTTCGAATCAAATCGGCTTGAGTACACACCTTATCGGCCGGTGCGAAGTCGAAGAAATGAAGCAAACGGGACCGGTGGACACCTTAAAAGTCATCACAGCAGGACCCGTTCCGCCCAACGCTTCCGAGTTGGTGATGAACGACCGGCTTGAGCCGTTTCTGCAGGTGTTGCGCGCCGACTATGATTTCGTCATCCTCGATACGCCACCGATGCTGCTCATCACCGATGCCTTGCTGCTCATGAGCAAAGTGGATACCGGCTTATTGGTCACGAATACCCAAAAAGCCAACAAACGCGGCATAGAACACCTTGAGGACCTGCTCAACCAAAACAACTTGAGCCACGCATCGCTCGTGATGAACAACATCCAGACGTCCCGGGTTCGCATGTACTACGCCAAGTACGCTTATAAGTACGGATACGGTTACGGCTATGGGTACGGATACGGCGGATATGTCGGGGCGAAATACGGCGATGAACCCGAAACGCAAGGTTAGGCGTCCATCATTATGTGGCCTGGGGATGCAACAAACGACCTGTTCGTAACGTCTTGGTCTTGAGCGGCGGCATCCGTTTCGCTTTGTAATTTTGTTTAAATGGTAAATCGACCACAGACATGGCGTTGGAGCGCAGTTGCGATGGCGCTGGGCACCCTGGTCTGCACGGCTGGACTGGGCCAGTTGACGGTTGACATGTCATGCGTGCAGGTGAACGACCAAGGCTACGCAGCGGTGACTTGGGATCAGGCAGCGGATCCCGGCGGCGACTTTGAGCAATACGTTCTGCACCTGTACGAACCGTCGGCCGGCCTCGTCCTTGAAACCTACGGTATCCCCAACCCCACCGATCCAGCGGCTCCGTCATTCGTGAACACCACGTACAGCGCGGAGACCACCGAGCTGTGTTACTTCGTTCTGACCGAAGGGCCTTCGGGCGTGTTTGGTCCATCTTCCGACACGCTATGCAGCGTTCACCTCACGGCGGACCCCTCGTTGACGCCCGGGCTGGTCGACCTGAACTTCAATAGCTCCCGTATCGGCACAAGTGGTGTGACGTTTCCGGAGCCACTTGCGATCGAATTTTTGGATGCGGACGGCAGTTGGGTGCAAATCAACTCCGTTGCCGACAACGGCGGCATGATGACGGCGCAGTATGCGCTGCAAGAATGCGAGGGCGACTTATCGTTTCGGGTGACTCAACTCAACCCGGCAAGCGATTGCACCCACGTATCCAATGTCGCGGGCTCTCAACTATCAGACGAATTGGATCCGGACCCGCCGGTCATCACGGCGGTGCAAGTGGATTACGTCTTGCAAGAAGCTGTTGTAACCTGGGAACCAAGTGACGCAGACGACCTCGCCGGGTACATCATCTACCTCTGCAACGGCGGCTTCCAAATGGCCATAGACACCGTCTATGATCCTGCAGCGACGTGGTACATCGACATGAACTCGAATGTCCAATCTTACATAGAATCGTACAACGTTGCGGCGTTTGATGAGTGCTTCATCAATAGCGAACCCGATCCGGGTGCCGCGAGTCCCTACTGCGCTTCAAGCCTGTTCCTCAATGCCACGACGACGTTGTGCTCCGATCAAGCCACCCTGTCGTGGGCGGGCGCGTACAACCTCGACTCGGAAGTCGCGAGTTACCACATCTTGACCGACGAAGAAATGCCCACGGGCAGCGGCAACTGGTCCGGACTACAGGAGGTGGGTGTGGTCGATGCCAACACCAATGCATTTGTGCATGAAGGGGCGACGTTTGGGGCTACATACAAATACCACATCGTCGCGGAAATGGCGTCTGGCCTTGAGATCCTCTCCAACGCCAGGACTGTCGAGTTCAGCTACCCTGGAGCCCCGAGTTTCACGTCGTTACGCCGTGCTTCCGTTTCGGACAGTGGAACGGTCAACATCATTGTCGACCTCGACCCTAACTCGAACGAAACACACGCCTACACCCTACAACGCAAGCGCTCCAGCGAAGTCGAGTTTACCGACCTCGAGACCCAAGAAGGCGTGGGCGGCATGACCTTGACCTATGCGGATTACACCGCGAAGACCAACGAATCCAGCTATAGCTATCGCGTGCGGGTGGAGAATTTCTGCAGTGACTCGGTCGGCATGTCGAACACAGCGGAGACAGTGTGGTTGCGGGGTATCTCTGATTTTCAGCTGCTCAAAAACACCCTTCACTGGACGCCCTATGCGGAGTTCCCCGGGGCCACAGCCGGTTACCGCATCTACCGCAAATACAATTTGGGAAACGCCACGGAGCTATTAACTACCCTGCCCAGCACGGTGTTCACGTGGGAAGACGACGTAAGCGCGTTGCTGTACAGCCCGGGTGACTTTTGCTACCTCATCGAAGCCACGGATGCCCTCCCCGGGCCGGCCGGCAGTATCAATTATGCGTTTTCGAACGAATTGTGCCTGCAGCAAGAACCGGTAGTGTGGATCCCCAATGCCATCCTCATCGGCGGGGTCAATCACACCTTCCAACCGGTGGTGAGCTTTGCGGATTTTGCCAATTACCGCATGGAAATCCACAACCGCTGGGGCGATGTACTGTTCTCCACGGAGGATTTTGCAACGGGCTGGGACGGCACCTACAAGGACCAGTTTGTACCTGAGGGCACTTATGGGTATTTCATCACCATCCAAGACGGGTCGGGACGCTACTACGACCGGCAGGGATTGGTGCACGTGCTCAACGGAGAATAAGTTGGCAAATCGGGCTCCGCGGGAGCCTGTATTTTTCCTAATTTTGCGCGAATCGTAACCTGTAAATCCATGCGATGGAAAGGTTTCGGCCCCCGATTCAATTGACCACAATGGCCACCAATTCACAAAAACCAAAGATCGTCGGCGAAGGCTTGACCTACGACGATGTTCTCCTCATTCCCGCGTACTCCGAAGTGCTACCACGCGACATCCAACTCACAAGCAACTTCTCTCGGAACATCATCTTGAAAACCCCGGTCATCTCCGCGGCCATGGACACCGTGACGGGCAGCGCTATGGCCATCGCCATGGCACGCCAAGGCGGAATCGGTGTCATCCACAAGAACATGACCATCGCCGAGCAGGCTGCCGAAGTGCGCCGTGTTAAGCGTTCGGAAAGCGGCATGATACAAGACCCGGTGACCCTCTCCCGCGAAGCCTCCGTGGGGGACGCGCTGGCCATCATGAAGGAACACCGCATCGGAGGCATTCCCGTGGTGGACGAGACCAATATGTTGGTCGGTATCGTCACGAACCGCGACCTCCGTTTTGAAAAGAATTACGACCGCGCCGTGGCTGACGTCATGACGGACAGCAACCTCATCGTTACGCAGGACGGTTCAGATTTTGAAAAAGCCGAGCAACTCTTGCGCGCCCACCGCATTGAAAAGCTGCCAGTGGTTGACGGCGACGGCAAGCTCATCGGCCTCATCACCTACCGCGATATCATCAAGCTCAGTACCTTCCCCAACTCCTGTAAGGACGAGTGGGGACGACTGCGAGTCGCTGCGGCTGTAGGAGTTACGTATGACACCATCGACCGCACCGAGGCGCTCGTCAACGCTGGAGTCGACGCGGTCATCATTGACACGGCGCACGGCCACAGCCGCGGCGTGCTCGAAACGCTGGAGAAAGTCAAGGCCGCCTTCCCATCCATTGACGTGGTCTGTGGAAACATCGCCACCGCCGACGCCGCCAAAGCCTTGGTGGAGGCCGGAGCCGATGCCGTCAAAGTGGGCATCGGGCCGGGCTCGATTTGCACGACGCGTGTGATTGCGGGCGTCGGCGTCCCCCAGCTAGGCGCCGTAATGGAAGTGTCGGAAGCACTGCGCGGCACGAGCGTGCCCGTCATCGCGGACGGCGGCATCCGCTTCACGGGCGACATCGTCAAAGGCATCGCCGGAGGCGCAGATACTGTAATGATCGGTTCGATGCTCGCCGGTACGGAGGAGAGCCCAGGCGAAACCATCATTTATGAGGGACGGCGCTTCAAAAGCTACCGCGGCATGGGCTCGCTCGAAGCCATGCAGAAAGGCTCGAAAGACCGGTACTTCCAAGACGCGGAAGACGACCTCAAAAAACTCGTTCCCGAAGGCATCAGTGGCCGCGTGCCCTACAAAGGCACCGTCCTCGAAGTGATGCACCAAATCATTGGCGGCTTGCGGGCCGGCATGGGCTACTGCGGTGCCTCTGACATTGCAGAGCTACAGAACGCGCAGTTCGTCCGCATGACCGCTGCCGGTGTGAAAGAAAGCCACCCCCACGACGTAACCATCACGCGTGAGGCTCCGAATTACAGCTTGCGATAAGATCAACCTGAAAATGAAAAACCTGTTGAACAACCTATTGAACCCTTGGGCAGGCGTGGCCTGCATGCTTTTTGCGGCAGCGTTCGCCGGTGCACCGATCCACGCCCAAGAGGCCGTTTTGACCGTGGGTGAGGAATCTGTTTCCCTCGCCGATTTTGAACACATTTTCCTCAAAAACAACCGCGATAGCATAATCACCGAGGCCGCATTGGACGAATACATGGAGTTATTCATCAACTTCAAACTCAAGGTCCAGGCCGCAGAGGCGCTCGGCATGGACACCGTGGAGACCTTTCAAAAGGAACTCGCCGGCTATCGCACTCAATTGGCTCGCCCCTACCTCACCAACAACGAACTCCTCGACGAACTCGTACGCCAGGCATGGGAACGTAAGCAAGAAGAAGTACGCGCCCGCCACATCCTCGTCTCGTGCAGCGCACAGGCCAATCGCGCCGATACGATGAAAGCGTGGAAGCGCGCCAACGCCATGCGCACCCGCATTCTCAACGGCGAAGACTTCGAGGCGGTAGCGCTTTCGAAGGCCGGATCCGATGACCCAAGCGTCCGCGACAACGGCGGCGACCTCGGCTGGTTCAGTGCGTTTCAGATGGTCTATCCGTTTGAAGAAGCCGCGTACACCACGGCCGTCGGCGACCTCAGCTCCATCGTACGGACGCGCTATGGTTACCATTTCCTCGAAGTGACGGGCCGCAGGGATGCCCGCGGTGAAATCCGCGCAGCACACATCATGATCCGCACTAAAGAAGGGGCGGACGACGCCACTCTCAAGACGGCCGAAGAGCGCATCAATTCCATCCACGACCTACTGGGTAAGGGCATTCCATGGGAAGAGCTCGCACTGAAGATGTCTGAAGACGCCTCTACGGCGAGCAAGGCCGGTGAACTGCCTTGGTTTGGCACAGGCAAAATGGTTGAGGAGTTTGAAAACGCCGCATTCGGCCTGACCGAAGACGGACAGTTTTCCGCACCCTTCAAGACCTCGTACGGCTGGCACATCGTCAAGCGCCTCGAATACCGCGCTCCCGCCACCTTTGAAGCATCAAAGCGCGAATTGCAGAAGAAAGTCAGCCGCGACAGCCGATCCGAATTGACCCGCGCGTCGTTCCTGGAAAATCTCAAGGCCGAATACAACTATACATCCAACACCACCGCGATCAAATCCCTGAAGCGCATCGCAGCCAAACAGGACAGCGTGTTCTTCCCTGGCCATCCGCTCGCAAACGTGCCGAGCAAAACCGCCGCAGCCACCTTACTGACCATTGGTGACGAATCCGCCAGAGTGGCCGACTTTGTGGACTACTTGAACATTGTCAAAATCCGTAACGCCGAGGCCGGCGCCAACACCGTCATCGATGAACAACTAACGTCCTGGTCCGACAAGCTGCTTCTCGACTACGAAGACGCGCGCCTCGAGGCTAAGCACGATGATTTCCGATTGCTGATGGAAGAATACCACGACGGGATCCTGCTTTTTGAATTGACCGATGAGAAAGTGTGGAGCAAGGCCGTGAAAGACACCGCGGGCTTGGAGGCATACCACGCGGCCCATGTTGGTGACTTCATGTGGGGCATGCGCGCCGAGGTGGACATCTTCACCTGCGCCGACGAAAAGGCCGTCAAGGCGGCCCGAAAAGCTGTGAAGAAAGGCAAAGACCTCGTGACATTCCAACGCGATTACAACGCCGAGAACGGCAATTCCATCACCTTGACCTCGGGACGTTTCAGCGAAGGGGCAAACACCTGGGGAGACAAGGTGCTAGCCGATGCTGCCGCAGGCGCCCTTACCGAAAAAGCACCGGTGTTCGCCACGTACGAAGGCGGCGGCGATGAAACCGTGCTGGTGCACGTGGGTGCGGTGCGCTTGCCGGAGCCCAAGACGCTTGCCGAAGCCCGCGGCCAGGTCATCGCGGCATACCAAGACCACTTGGAAGCCGAGTGGGTTGAGGCGCTACGTGCAGGGACAACAGTTGAGGTCAATCGCGCATTACTCCAGACCCTCGCCGACTGATGCAACTGTGGGGCCTTCCTATCATATGGTGGGCCTTGGCCTGCGGCTTTTGTGTGGGATGGACTGGGTGTAGCGACGGTGCAGGGACTCCATCTGGAGCGTTGGCTCGAGTTGGTAAACACGTCCTCACGGCCGACCTCGTTACACAGCGCATTCCAGAGGGACTGAACCCCGATGACTCCACCACCGCAGCTGAACGCTATGTAGACCAGTGGGTACGCGAACAAATTTTGGTTGCTAAAGCAGAGGCCGCACTACAACCAGAAGAAGCCGCTTTCGACGAAGAATTGACGGCCTATCGCAACGCGCTGTTGCTACACGCTTTCAAGGAACGCTACATCAACGAACGCCTCAACACCGAGGTAAATGAGGCAGAAGCCCTGTCATTTTACAACGTGAATCAGGCGTCCTTTATGCTCAGTGATTACGCCGTGCGCGTGCTCTTCATCAACGCGCCTGAAACAGCTGTGATGGACACCATTCCCCGGGCCTTTGCCGAGGTTGATTCAACAGGGATGTTGGAGATTGAGCGTTGGTGCGTGGAGAACGGAGCGATCTATGGGTTGGATGGAGACACGTGGTGGATGTTGAGCGCATTTACCAAGGAGGTGCCGATGAATTTTTACAGGACGGAATCGCAACTCTCCAGCCGGCGGCTTGTCGATTTCGAGGCAGACGGGCGGCGTTACTTGGTGCGCTTTTTGGAGCACGCCTTGAAGGATAACGTGGCTCCGTTTTCAGCCGTGCGCGACGAGGTAGTCGACATGATTTTGCATCGGCGCCAACAAGAATTGCTCCTCGCTATGGAAGAGCAGTTGGTCCACAAAGCGTGGGCCGATGGCGATGTGGAAAAATTCGACTGAGTAAATCCAAT
>CALGDB010000316.1 GCA_937884175.1 uncultured Flavobacteriales bacterium | reverse complement strand
CCATCCTTATTATCGCGCTGTTCTTCGCTGTTGCTTTAGTGAGTCCAGGACACGCGTTGGCGCAGGACCCTGAGTACACCCAATTTTTCAACAACCCCATCCATGTATCCCCCGCATATGCCGGAGCGTATGGCATTCAGGGCAGTGAAGTACCGGCCCCGCGGGTGGTGAGCTCCCATCGCAACCAATGGCCTTCCTTGAGCGGGGCCTACGTCACCTCCGGCATTACCTTCGATCGGTATGTTCGAGCGTTGCATGGTGGATTGGCTTTTCGCGTTTTAAAAGATGATGCCGGGCGGGGCACCCTGAGTAACTTGCAGCTGGCCACGGCTTACAATTACCGCACAAAAGTTGCAGAGGGATGGTATCTCAACCTGGCCTTGGAAGCTGCGTACTTTCAGCGGCACTTGGACTGGACCAAATTGAGCTTTCGCGACATGATTGACCCCAGCCAAGGGTTCATATTTACAACGCAAGACATATATCGAGGTGGCTTCGTACGAGGAAGTGATTTTCGAGCAGGTGGGATGATTCATTCAAAGCGATGGACATTCGGTGTAGTGGGGAGCCACTTGAACGAACCAAACGAAAGTGTTGCTGGCGGGACCGGCACGAGCATCGTCCCCATCAAGTTAACGGCGCATGCAGCCGGCACCATCCTCGTCACGGATAAACCAATGCTCGAATCCAACTTTCACCCCCAGGTCATTTTCCATTCCCAAGGTGATCAGCGACATTTCAATGCCGGTGCCAACTTTGATATGGAACCTCGAACCTCGAACGGATCAACAAGGAAAATCTTCTCCCTCGGCATGTGGTACCGTGGACTCGCAGCACAGCATTACCGTGATGCCTTCATGTTTTATGCCGGTGTCGAGACCGTAGGATTTAAATTTGGTTACAGTTACGACTTGACCTTTTCGCAGTTGACGCCTGCAACTGGGGGGGCACACGAAGTCAATCTCACCTTGTACTTTGCGACCAATATTCGCAAGCGGTTCTTCTGCCCAGGTTGCGATTGGCACATTCTAAACGTGGATGACTGGATCGGTGACAGTGAGCAGCGCTTGGGCCGATTCGGCAATCGATCCAAGTGGTGGAATGGACAGCGGATTAAGCGCAGTAAGCGCATCGGGTTTAACTAGCCCCTCACTCCTCCGGCACCCCAATCAGATCAATCGCGCTTTCGCGCATTAAGGCATTGAACGCCGGCAGCCGCTCATCACGCAGCGTATGCCATTTCGCGAGTTCGGCATCGATCAACGCCGTGATTTCGTCATGCACACCAACCATTTGCTCAGTGGGTGCATACACCCCCATGCTCGCCAATGAACCCACGTGGGCGAGCTTATTATTGAGTTTAATGGGGAAGTTTAGCATATCCTGGTTGCTTTTGAGTTTGGTTTGGTAGAGGACTTCCTCCACCGCCGTCATCAGCGAATCGAGCGCGTACCCTTCCTCGAAGATGGCAGGGTAATCGTCCTCGTCCAGGCGCCCGAGGAGACCGGAGACTTGGGATTTGACCGAACGCATGTGGCGGATGGCATCGTGGGTCTCATCAACCTTGTCCCGGATGCTTTTGAGGAATTCAAACTGCGCAATGCGGTCCTCGCGCGAGCATTCGGCGCGCGGATCCATCAGCACCTCAAACGATGACACCAGCGTATCGCGGTCCACCGCCAATTCCACCGTGTAATTCCCGGGAGGCGCGACCGGACCGTTCAACGTCCCCCACCACATCAGGAGTCCATCGAAATCATCGGCCTTTTCGCAGCGCATGTCCCAATTGAAGTGATTGAGCCCCGCGGCGATGTTTAGGTCGCTGCCCTCATACGAGCGAATCTCAGCGCCTTCGCTATCGCGGAACGTGAGTGTGGCATCCTCCACTCCTTCCGGCACGTGGTAGTTCACGCGCACGCCGGCGGGGTGGTTGGTGCCAGCCGCGGCGGATTCGGAGCCGTTACCTCCGCCGTAACCCACCGTCGGGTGCGGTTGAAATAGATGCGGCAGAGCGGCATAGAAATCCTCCCCCCCCTGCCACAACACGTCGAGGTCATCGAGCAACCAAAAGCTGCGGCCTTGGGTAGCGACAAT
>CALGDB010000315.1 GCA_937884175.1 uncultured Flavobacteriales bacterium | reverse complement strand
TGCAGAGAAGAGCATGTGCCGGTGCTCATTCATGTGGAAGAAGTCACCCAGCCTCAGGGCCACAGCACCTCGGGTTCGCACGAACGCTACAAGTCTGAAGAGCGCATGGCGTGGGCCGCCGAATACGATTGCATTGCTCAATTTGGCCAGTTCCTCGTGCTGGAAGGTGCTGCCACTCAAGAGGAGCTTGATGCCATCCGTAAGGAGGCCAAGAAAGAAGTTCGTCAAGAGCAAAAAGCAGCCTGGGCCGCTTTCCGTGCCCCGATGGATGCCGAAATGGAAGAGGCTATCGCGGTCATTGAAGCTCTTGATCCGCGAGCACCTGAGGTTGCCTCGTTGCGCGAAGGATTATTCCCAGGCCGGGCGGAAGTGCACTGTGCGTTGCGCAAGGTGGCTGCGCGCCATGCTGGTAGTACAGCATCTGCGAAAGCAGCAGTTGATTCGCTTTCCGCACGCTTGCACGCTGAGAACCGCACCCGCTACAGCCGCCATTTATACAGCGATGGCGCGGACTCCGTGATGGAAGTTCCGGTTCGGCCGGCTGAATTCGCCGGCGAAGAGTGGGTGGACGGACGTCAGGTGCTGCAGAAAAATTTCGAGGCGCTGTTTGAGGCCTATCCAGAGCTGGTGACGTTTGGTGAAGACACGGGGAAAATTGGCGGGGTAAACCAAGCCATGGAGGGCATGCAGGAGAAGTTTGGTGAGCTGCGGGTCTCCGATACGGGCATTCGCGAGTGCACCATCGCAGGGCAAGGCATCGGACTCGCTATGCGTGGTTTCCGGCCTATCGCCGAAATCCAGTACCTCGATTACCTGTTTTACGCGCTGCAGATTTTGCGGGACGATGCCGCAACGGTCCGTTACCGTTCTGCCGGGGGCCAAAAGGCACCAGTCATCATCCGCACCCGCGGTCACCGGTTGGAGGGTATCTGGCACAGCGGCTCACCCATGGGGACGATTGTGCACGCCTTACGTGGCATGCACGTCTGTGTGCCGCGAAACATGACCCAAGCTGCGGGCATGTACAACACGCTGCTCCGTGCGGAGGAGCCCGCCCTCGTTGTGGAATGCCTCAATGGGTACCGCACCAAGGAGCGCATGCCGAGCAACATCGGTGAATTCACGGTTCCGCTGGGGATTGCAGAGGTGGTAAAGCCCGGAGCCGACTTGACCATTGTGGGGTACGGATCCACGTTCAACCTCGCCGTGAAAGCTGCCAAGCGCTTGTCGGCCATTGGCATTGAGGCGGAGTTGGTGG
>CALGDB010000314.1 GCA_937884175.1 uncultured Flavobacteriales bacterium | reverse complement strand
GTGTGGCCCATTTCAAGGAGGGCGTTCAGCGATACCATGAGTTTTTGGACATCGTATGCGTGTAAGCCGGTGGTCGGCTCGTCAAAAACGAATAAGGTGTGTTCTTGACGGTCGCCGCGTCCGAGGAAGGTGGCTAGCTTGATGCGCTGGGCTTCTCCGCCACTTAGGGTGTTACTGCTTTGCCCGAGGGTCACATAACCCAGTCCGACATCGAGGAGGGGCTGTAGCTTGGCCAAGAGGCGCTTTTGCACAGCGCTGGGCTTTTTCTCTTCGGCTGCGGGGGCGAAGAATTCAATGGCATCGGCCACCGTCATGTTGAGGACGTCGGCAATGTGCCGTCCATTCCATTTGACATCGAGGATCTCGTCCTGGAAACGGCGGCCTTTGCATACGTCACATCGCAATTTCAAATCAGCCATGAACTGCATGCCGATAGTCACTTGGCCTTCGCCTTCGCAGGTCTCGCAGCGTCCGCCCGTGACATTGAAACTGAAGTGAGAGGGTTTGTAGCCGCGTGCCTTGGCGATGCCTGTGCCGCTGAACAGCTGCCGAATCTCATCGTACGCCTTGACGTACGTAACCGGATTACTACGGGAAGATTTGCCAATGGGATTTTGGTCGACGAATTCCAACGCGCCAATCTTGTTCACGCTGCCCGATAGCGTCCCTAGGGCGGATTGTCCGCCGCCGAGGCCTTCCAGCTCGGCCCGTAGCAAGGGGAGAAAGACCTGATTGACTAGTGTGCTTTTGCCCGATCCGCTCACGCCTGTAATGGCCGTCAGGGCGTACAGCGGGATGCGGATATCCACGCCCTTCAGGTTATTTTTGTAGGCGCCGTTCAGTTCCAGCCAGTCGGGGCCGAGTTGGCGCGGCAGTTTATCAGCATTGTCCAGGTGGCCATTGAGGTAGGCGGCGGTCAGTGACGGGTGGTCCGTGTCTAGGCCTTCCCAGGTGGGTGCATCGCCGGCAAAAACCACTTCGCCGCCTTGGCTCCCCGCGCGCGGTCCAAGATCCACGAGGTGGTCAGCGGCCCGCATGATATCCTCGTCATGTTCGACGACGACGACCGTATTACCGAGATCGCGGAGTTGCTTGAGGATGCCAATGAGGCGCTCGGTGTCTTCCGGGTGGAGGCCGATGCTCGGTTCGTCAAGTACGTAGGTGCTCCCAACAAGGCTGCTGCCGAGGCAAGTGCTCAATGAAATGCGCTGCGATTCCCCGCCGCTGAGGGTTTTGCTCGAGCGGTCCAAGGTCAGATAACCGACCCCAACTTCACAGAGGTAGCGCAACCGCGTTTCCGTCTCTTGGAGCAGCCGCTCGCCGATTTCGGTTTCGGCTGGGTTGAGTTGCAGGTTTCGGATCCATTCCAAGGCATCGCTTGCGGACATACGCAGCACTTCGGGCAAGGTGCGGCCGCCTATGAATACATTCTGTGCGCCTTCGCCCAAGCGCGTGCCGTGGCACGTGGGGCACGTGGTACGGCCACGGTACCGGGAGAGCATAACGCGGAATTGAATTTTGTAGCTTTTCTCCTCTAAGTAAGCGAAGAACGCGTTCAGCCCCTTGAATCCTTTACCGCCTTCCCAGACTAGGCTTTTCTGTTGCCCGGAGAGCTCACGCCAAGCGCTGTGGATGGGGAGGTCGTTATCCCGAGCGGCTAGGCAAAGGCGTTGCTTCCATTTGCCCATGCGCTCCCCGCGCCAGCAGGCGATCGCATCATCGTAAATGCTAAGTTTGGGGTCGGGCACCACGCGTTTTGGGTCGATGCCGATGACGTGTCCAAAGCCCTCGCACCGGCTGCAGGCGCCGATGGGGCTATTGAAAGTGAACAGTTCGGGGCTGGGTTCGGGGAACGTAATGCCGTCCCGTTCGAAACGGTCGGAGAAATCCCAAGCTCCGCGGTCGCCGTCGGCAAATCGGATTTCGCACGCGCCGTCCCCTTCAAAGAAGGCCGTTTCGACGGAATCGAAAACGCGGGAATTGAAATCGCCTTCGTCGTCAGCTGCGGGTGTGACCAAACGGTCCACGACTAGCCACCACGCGTCGGCATCCGAAGTGATGGCATCGGCGATGGCGTGGGAATCGCTCGAAGCGTCCATGACCCGGCTGAATCCCTGCTGCTGCAAAATCTCCAGCTGCTGGGCCCATGTGCGGTCGGATTTTTTGTGGATGGGGGCGACGACGAGGAACCGGATACCGGCCTCAAGTGCTCGCAATCGGTCTAATACGTCTTCAGGTCGGTCCTTCTTGACCGACTCGCCACTGACGGGTGAGATGGTAGTGCCGATGCGTGCGTACAGCAGGCGTAAGTGGTCGTGGATCTCGGTCCGGGTGGCCACCGTGGAGCGCGGACCGCCCGAGGACGTGCGCTGTTCAATGGCGATGGCAGGGGAGATGCCGTCGATGGAATCTACGTCGGGCTTGTCGAGTCGGCCTAGGAACTGGCGGGCATAGCTGCTCAAGCTTTCAACGTAGCGGCGCTGTCCTTCCGCGTAGAGCGTATCGAAGGCGAGTGAGCTCTTGCCCGATCCGGAAAGTCCGGTGATGACGGTCCATTTCCGCTTAGGGATGGTGACATCGATGTTTTTGAGGTTGTGCTCGCGAGCACCTTTGATCCGGATCTCCATTCGCTTTTGTTAACACCTCAAATCGCCTTTGGGTTTCGAGGCGATGAAATAATGGCGTATATTAGATGGTGTTAATCGAAAAAAACTCGCGATAGAAACATTTTACGCTTCAAAGTAAGGCCCCGAGATTTCCCATGACCCGGGTTGTGTATCACCCTTAACTGCGTAAAATGATGCGAGCATCACTTTCAGACCAACAGTTGATTTCCTTGTACCTCTCTGGGGACGAGGTGGCGTTCGAAACCCTTTTGAACCGCCATCAACAACAAGTTTATTCCAAAATCTTCTTCATCGTCCGCGACAGCGACCTAGCGAACGACCTGTTTCAGGACACCTTCATCAAGGTGGTGAACACCCTCAAGAGCGGGAAGTACAACGAGGAAGGAAAGTTCTTGCCTTGGGTGATGCGCATCGCGCACAACTTGAGCATCGACCACTTCCGCCGTGGCAAGAAAATGCGCATGCTGCGCGCTACCGAAGAATTCGATGTGTTCGATACGATGTGTTCTGACGAGCCGCACATGGAAGACCGCATGATCCAGGAGCAAATCCACCAAGACGTGCGTGACCTCCTCGAAACCCTGCCCACAGAGCAGCAGTTGGTGGTCAAAATGCGCATCGAACGCAGCATGAGTTTCCAAGAAATTGCCGACGAAACGGGCGTCTCCATCAACACGGCACTCGGCCGCATGCGCTACGCGCTGATCAACATGCGCAAGGCCATGGACGAGCGCGGCGTGCAGCTGACGCTGAATTAATTTTTGAGCGCGTACAATAGAAGCCGATGCGTCGCGTTTATGGGGTACGAAACATCAAAAACAAGTGCCCATGGCCCATTGTACCCTTGACGATTTGACGTCGAATTGGTTTGAAGCTTCTGTCGAGTCCAACTTGAAAATGCCTCGCGCCAAGAGTGTGCGCAACATCCTCAAGTATTCCGCTGCATTGGGTGCTCAGTCAACCAAGCGCTTCGGCACCTTCATCGGGCTCATGAACTGAGCCACTGACGAACAAACGAAGAAAAGACCGCCCCGAGCGGTCTTTCTTTTGTACCTCATCATGACGCGGGTTCGATGATCTCAAATCGAATCTTGCCCAGCTCGCGCTCATGGAGGGCGTGTTGCACGATGGCGTCCGCTGTGGCAGAGCCGTTTTTCAGTTCGACCAGCTCGGGGATTTCGTCAAACCTACTGACGGTCTCGTCGGTGAAGCACCAGCCTTTGACGTGTTCGTTTTCCATCAACACGATGGCCCGCTCTTCGTCTGAACGCCCACGGTCCAGGATGGCCCATGTTTCACGGGTCTGAGCGGCATCGATTAGGGCATTCATGGCTTCGTTGTGCGCATCGCGTTGATCGTCTTCAATCGATTGGCCGCGGCCGTCGCTTCCCAGACCGAGCAATTGAGGGTGCAGCGCATGGAGGACGGCTTGGGCGTGCAGCCAAGCGCGCGCGTCGTCTTCTCGGCGGAACCAGCGAATGGCGTGTTTGACGTGGCGCTGCCGTTGGAGGTGCAGCCGCATGAATCCGCGCTGGTCGGTGTAGCTCACGACGGCCGTTCGGATAGGAATGGACTTCTGAGCCCGATTGTGGATGGGCCAATGCGTGCGGATCAGCTCGTCTTCGATGAGGCGCGCCATAAGCACGGACCCGGTGTTTTCGGATTCGATGCGGTGGATGTCGCGTAAAAACGCTTGGCGCCGGGCGGACTTCATGGAGCCGTTGAAGTGCGTGCGAACTCGGTGACGCACGTTGTGGGACATGCCGATGTAGATGGGCGTACCCTTTTGGTTCAAAAACCGGTAGACCCCCGGTGAGGTGGGCAGCGCCTCAAAATCGCTGGCTGGGACGTGCTGGGGCAGCCAGGATTCACGCTCCCCGCGCTTGAGCATGCCTGCAACGACGTCAGCGGCGCGCTCCGTGGCCATCATGCGGTGGAACAGTTCCACCGTAGCCGCACAGTCGCCCATTGCCCGGTGCCGGGCGTCGTTGCCGATGCCGAGGTCTTCGCAGATGCGTCCAAGGCTGTAGCTTGCGTGGCCGGGGAGGAGCTTACGGGCCATGCGCACCGTGCACAGTTTGGGACTGCGCCAGACACGCCCCATGGTCTCGTAGTGATCTCGGATGAACGCATAATCGAACCCGACGTTGTGCGCCACGAAGACGCAGCCGCTCAAGAATTCTTCCAGCTCATCCGCAATGGCTTCGAATGTCGGTGCTGCCTCGACCATGTCGTTGGTGATCCCAGTGAGCTGCGTGATGTGCAACGGAATGGGCAAACCGGGGTCGACTAGCGTTTCCCACCGTTCGAGTTCCGCGGTGCCGTCCGTGACGATCGCGGCAATTTCAGTAATGCCGTGGCCTTTGGCATGGGAGCCAGTGGTTTCGATATCGACGATGGCGTAGCGCGTCATGGTGCAAAGTTCGGGTTTCGTGGTACGAATCAAGCGAGGCACTCCGCAGCCTATGTACGTTGTCTGTGCCTTTGTTCTCGGGAGCTACCTTTGCAGCATGCGAAGAGCGCTTTTCATGGCATGGTTGGTGATTTGGGCTGTGGGCTGCGGCGAATCCACCCCTGCGCCGGCAGAAGCGGTGCCATCGCAACCGGTGGCTGCTGAAGTGGATGAAGCTGCGGTTGCCGCCAAGGCCAAGATTCTGGCATACCCGCCCTTGACCGACGCGAATTGCGAAGCCTTCCTCACCGAATGGCACGCAGAGCATCTGGGGAGTCGGATGGAGGTTGAGACCAAATACGGTACGATGACTCTGGAGTTGTTCGATGATGTGCCGATGCATGCGGCTAACTTTCGCTACAAGGTGGAACGTGGGTATTACCGGTCAAGTGAATTTGTGCGGGTGGTGCCGGAGTTTGTAGTGCAGGGCGGTAATTCAGAAGATCCACGTGCGCAGGAGATGCGCTGGCTCATCGGAAAGCACACGTTGCCCAGTGAGTTCGACGATCGTTATCGGCACGTGCGCGGTGCTGTAGCCATGGGGCGTACCTACAAAGGCAATCCCGACAAGCGCTCCGCTTCGTACGATTTCTACATCGTCGTGGGCCGCAAGGTGACTGCGGTAGAATTGCAGCAGATTGAACGAGAGAAGGGTTTCACGTACACCGAAGCCCAAAAACAACGTTACTACGCAATGGGCGGCACGCCGCATTTGGATAACGAGCACACGGTGTTTGGTCGGCTGGTGGACGGTTGGGAAGTGCTGGACCGGTTGTCACAAGTGCCGACCGATGACAGCGATTGGCCGTTGCAACGGCTGGAAATGC
Source organism: uncultured Flavobacteriales bacterium (assembly GCA_937884175.1). Taxonomy (GTDB): domain Bacteria; phylum Bacteroidota; class Bacteroidia; order Flavobacteriales_D; family Sanyastnellaceae; genus UA16. The sequence continues at coordinate 6,350 of CALGDB010000314.1, read as the reverse complement.
GGGTTTCGGCCGTAAATTAGAAGGAATGAAAAGTGCGTGGATTCTCGGTGTGTTGTTGGCCATGGGTGTGTGTGTGCCGGTGGCTTGGGGCCAAGATTGGGACGATTGGGACGACTATGATTCTTACGTTCCCGAGCGCAAGGGCATCGAGTTCGCCTTGAACTTTGGCGTTTACCAGGGGCATCACAAGGCGGCCAATGAGTTTTACAGCGGTATCTCAGGTGAAATTTACGAATTGTCGGATCCCACGGCCAATTTGATGACCATCGAGGAGCGCTTGGGCGTGAATAATGTCAACAACCTGATTTGGAGCCAAGTGATGAATAGCATTGGCCTCGAAGCTGGGGAATTTGAGTACATCGAATATCCGCTGTACAGCGAGGCGTTACGCCTGTACGGCATGCGCTACACGCCGGGTACGATCATGGGGTTGCAGACGTTGCTTTTTTTCAATCCTGAAAGCGCTTTTGTGCTCCACATTGATGCAATCACTGGCCTCAAGTCTGAAGGGGCATGGAACATGGTGACCAATGAGATTGTGCAGGGAGCGGGCTCAGAAAACCGCCGCACGTTTGGCATTTTCTCTGAAGAAGACCGATTCCAGTTGTCGCTTGGGTACCGGACGGCTGCGTACATCGTGGATGAGGCGAGTTGGACGTTTGAAGTGGGGGGTAACATGCTCGCGACTCAGCTCAAGCAGAACTACGTGCGCATCCAGAACCAGAACTACCAACTTTTAGCAGCGCCCGCGGGCAACGGCCAGTTTACCAACCCCACGTCCAGTCTGACGTCAACTGGTTTTGGATTTTACGGTGCGCTTGGCGTTGAATTGTTTTTTGAGCAAGGGGGCAACCTGATGCTCACGGCGCGCGTCAGCAGAGACCGGGTGGTGATGGGTACGTACGAGGACAAACTAGTCCAAGGTGCGCTATACCTCACGTGGGTGATTCCGCCTCAGCTCGGCGATTTTGTTCGCGCGAGATTCTGATGAAAGGAGTTGTGTTACCTTGGGGAATAAACCAAAAACCAAGTTAGGATGAATTTGAAGATCCCATTGTGCACACTTGGGTTGGCCTGTACTGTGAGCGCGAATGCCCAAGGCCCAGAAGTGGAAATTGATTTGACAGCCACTGAGGTAATGAGCCAAGGCCGCACGGGCACGTGCTGGAGCTTTAGTACGACGAGTTTTCTCGAGTCGGAGGCGTTTCGTATCACGGGCGAATTGCACGACTTCAGCGAAATGGCGAGCGTGCGGGTGATTTACCCGGAAAAAGTTGAGCGTTATGTCCGCTACCACGGCAAGCACCAGATGGGACCGGGCGGCCTCTCGCACGACGTGATACACGCCGCAGCTAAATACGGCATCGTACCACAATCGGTGTACGTCGGTGGCCAAGCCGCGGTTGCCTACGACCATGGCGCATTGGATGGCATGATGGAGACCATGGCGAAAGCTTTGGTAGAACAGTCGGGTGGGGTGGCCCCAGCGGGTATGGAGGCAGTGGAGGCGACGCTAGATGCGTACCTCGGTGCTTTGCCGTATGCATTTGAGTACAATGGCACCCAATACACGCCCGCATCGTTCCGGGATGCAGTGGGCATCGATCCCGCAGCCTACGCGACCTTGACCAGCTTCACGCACCATCCGTTTGGGGTCTCATTTGTGTTGGAAGTGCCGGATAACCATGCGCACGGGACCTTTTATAATGTTCAGCTGGACGATTTGGAAGAGGCCGTACATCACGCCCTCGAAAACGGCTACACCGTCGCTTGGGATGCGGACGTGAGCAATAAAGGTTTTTCCTTCCGTGACGGCTGGGCCATTATGCCCGAGGCTGCTGCGAGTAAGGAGGTGTGGGAGACGTTGGATGCGATGCCACTAGAGCTCACAGTGGGCCAAGCCATGCGCCAATTGGCTTTTGATTCACAGGAGATTACCGACGACCACCTCATGCACATCGTAGGCCGGGCCGCTGATACCCAAGGCCGAGAGTACTTCATCATCAAGAATTCGTGGGGACAGGGCAATGACTTCGGCGGCAAACAATACGTTTCCATATCCTACTTCCGCCACCACACCATCGGCATCATGCTGCACGAGGACGGGCTGACCAAAGAATTACGGAAGGCCATGAGGCGTTGATACACGCGGAAAAAGAGAATTATAAGGAACCGTTTGGCGGTTCAACACGAGTTGGTATCTTTGCCCCCCTATTTGACGGGAATAACGGCTCTGTAGCTCAACTGGATAGAGCATCGCACTACGGATGCGAAGGTTTGGGGTTCGAATCCCTACAGGGTCACAGGAAAGCCCGATTGCGAGGAGCAGTCGGGCTTTTTTGATTCTCGCGCCACTCAAATTGAGTTGGGGAAACAGCGAAGATTAGGTAGGTCATTTCTGCCGTAACGCCTCTAAGAAATGCAGCCCAATAGGCTCCACCAAACGCTGATTCTTGGGCGAACGCTCGGGATGCCATTGTACTCCCACATAAAAAGGAAATTCCACAGAGTCTGATCGTCGAATGCCCTCAATGAGTCCGTCCGGAGAATAGGCCCATGCTTCGAGCCCTGAACCTAACCGATTGATGCCTTGGTGGTGATGGGATATCACTTCAGAAGTTGTTTCGTTTTCAATTCCAATGAATTCGGCATTGGATCCAGCGATGACGGCGTGGAGTGTATCGCGGGAATTCCCTTCCAGGCCTGCACGGTGGGCATCCGTACCCAATACGTCTGGGAGGTGAGCGTACAAGGTGCCCCCATTGTGTACGTTCATGAATTGCAGCCCGCGGCAAATGCCCAAACAAGGAAGTCGAAGGGAATCCACCGCGCAGAGCAGAACACTTTCGATGCGGTCTCGATCGAGGTCAATGGCGCCACACCTTGCGGTGTCGGCGGCTTGGCCATACCGGGAGGGGTGAATGTCTGCACCGCCCGTCATCAGCACGCCGTGGGCAGTTTCAAGGGCACTGCTCAATTCCTCCTCTGTTAATTCCGAGGCATGGTGCCATTGGATGGCATCGGGTGAAGCCAACGGTTCGAGAAAGTCTTCATATGTCCGGCTCTCGAACAACCGAGAGGCTACGATGTGCAGGGTGTCAGGCGTTGCATTGGGGGCGGAGTAAGGGTCCGGCGAAGAGCAGCTCGCAAGCCAGAAAGCGACGGCGGTCAAAGTGGAGAATCGAACCATGCAGGAAATTTCGTAAATTCTGAAGATGAACCCAAAGCAACCGTACGACGCAGTGGTCCTAGAAGGAGGGAGCTTGCGGTGCGCTTTCACTGCTGGCGTTTTGGATACTTTTGCAACGGTCGGGTTCAATCCTTTTCAATCGTACTACGCCGTGTCCGCCGGATCCATGGCATTGACGTCGTTTTTGTCCGGTCAGCGCAAGCATTTCATCAATGTGTCTTCTCGGCTGGTGGAGGACAGCGAATTCATCCGGTTCACATCGGCTTTTTCCGAGGAAGGGCTAATGAATTTGACGCATTTGGCGCAAGTCGTTCGGTCTTCGGATCCTATTGATTGGGATGCGGCATACGCGGCCATCGAAGGCAAACGTCTCTTCATTGTGGCAGCAGATTGCGAAACAGGAAAGCCGCATTATTTACAACCCGAAAAAGGTAGCTGGATGCGTCTCGTTTTGGCTTCGTGCACCCTGCCACTCGTGACCCGTGGTCGAATTCAAGTAGGTGGTCGCTGGGTGTTCGATGGGGGGTATGCGGACGCCATTCCTTTGAACCGCGCAGTTGAAGATGGACACCAACGCATTCTTGTTGTGCGCACGCGGCCATCTGGCTTCTATATTGAACGAGCCACGCTCGATTGGCTAGCGTCTTACTGGTTTCGGGAGAATGAAGCCATAGCCAAGTTGTTTGAGTTCAGCCACAACAAATATAACCATGTGGTCGACCAATTGCGCACCGGTGGTAACGGCACGGCTGTGTGGGCGGAAATTGCGCCTTATGCACCGCTGCAATCCGATGGATATCGCGTGAGCGCCAGCGATTTACGCGGGGATTATCGCCACGGAATTGAGGCGGCATTAGATTGGCTGTATAATATATAATAATAGATTAAAGTCTTTTTATTGCGTGTTAGGTCGTGTTTTTTGTATTTTAGTGGAAACCGCCGATTTATCACTATGCGCCAAATTGCCAAAACCCTAACGAAGGGTGCAGTCAAATCAGGACTCCTTTTCTTGATTGCCAGCACAAGTATTCACATGTCCTTTGCGATCAACGGTCCATCGGAACGCGCCATGCCAACCGTTCCCGACGTGGAAGCCACTGGCATGGTCCTCAATGATCAGTACAAATTCAGCCAGACCGAAGTGTCGCCTTTCATCATTGACCAGTTCTCTGCGTTCGATTACTCGGGATACTCCGTTTACAAGGTGTACGTGCATACGATCAACCAAACGGATTTTGTCCACCGCATCTTCGGAAATGCCGACTACCCGGCTACAATCAGTGCTCCAGGCGGTATTTACAACAACTCATTCTGCATCGGAGCGACTTCAGGCGGGGTACCACCGGCCGGCTTCTTTTACGGAGGGTACAACGCGCACGAAATCGATTCGTGGGTGGGAATTGGATTGACGGCGTTCCCGAACGACGTAGCTGGTGAGGTCGATGTCGAACTCGAAGAGACATCGTTGATGCCGTGGTCGCAAAATTTCATCCTCAACGGTATGGCCAGCGGCAATTACGGCGCTGTGGATATTGCCATGCAAGATATGGATTCACAAGGTGCGTGGGAATTGAGCAGTACCGGTGCGGTCAATGGGTATGCTGGTGAAGATTACAAAGCGATTGTTATGCAATTGACCACGGACGATATTTTCACGTGGACCTTAAGCGCTGAGATTTGGATTGAGGGTGATTCGACGAATACGGTTATTGTTACTCAAACTTTTGACGGAACATCTATGCAAGGCCCCATAATTGAAGGCTGTATCGATGCGAGCGCTTGCAATTACTATGATTTAGCGACCTCAGACAACGGCACGTGTTCTTACCCGCCACAATATTACAATTGTGCTGGTGAATGTTTGAGCGATTCTGATGGTGATGGCATATGCGATGAATTGGAAATCGCCGGTTGTATGGCGGCTCTCGCATGTAATTATGATATCGCTGCAACTGATGACGACGCTTCGTGTGTTTTTGCAGAGGGCTGTGATGAATGTTCGGGGCAAGCTGATGGTACAGGAACTGTTATCGATAATGATGCAGATGATGACGGTGTCTGCGACGCAGACGAGATAACAGGGTGTCAGGATTTAGCTGCATGTAATTTTGATGAGAATGCTACCGATGCAGGATCTTGTGTTTACAACGATGCTTTCGGAATATGTGACGGTGATGGGACAATCCAAGGGGCCATTGATAATGCCCATTCTGGAGACTCAATTTCCATACCATCGGGTACATACAGCGAAGCCCTTGTAATAGATAAATCAATTGCATTAATTGCTCAAGAAGGTGTCTTTTTGAATGTCTCTGGCTGGGTAACAGGAATTTCAATTGAGTCTGGTGTATCTGATGTGATTATTGATGGCTTGGTAATTGATGGGGATGAATCTACGGGTAGCGGTGTCACTGTTAATCCCGGCTGCTCCAATGTTCTGATAAAAAATAATGAGATCAGCCATATTCAACTTCCTGGAGGAGGAAATCAATCACCCCTTTCTTACGGGATTTTATGTTGGGGTAATTCGGAACCTATTGATCCGCCGACTGGAATCACTATTGAGAACAACGTGATCGAATTTGTTTTAGGATCAGCGATTTCCCTTGGAACGAATACTGAATCAGTCCTAATACAAGGCAATAGTTTTGACGAGATTATTCCAGTCGAATATCAAGGATCTATGCTCGCCATTGGCATCCAAGCGGAGCTCTCGAATAATCTGGAAATCTCCAATAATAGCTATTCTAATTTGTTGCAATCCAACAGTTTGGTTGAGTGCACAAATACCTCGATAATGGGGAATTCTTATCAGAATTCATCCCTCATGTTATCGAGTACTTACCCTCATGATGTTAATTTTGATGATTCTCCGTGGTGGTCTACCACATTATCCCTAGGTGGAGCTCAATTTTATGAGGTTTTTGTCAATACTCCTACAGATGCAACCTACCTCTATGCATTGTCACTTGGTATTTTTGAGCAGAATTCATCACATCCAGGATGCATAAATCCTGTTGCTTGCAATTTCGATGTACAAGCACTTTCTGATGACGGTTCTTGCGTTTATGCGACGGGTTGCGAAACGTGCTCAGGTGAAACAGATGGTACGGGTACCATCGTTGATAACGATTCCGATGACGACGGTGTCTGCGACGCG
>CALGDB010000313.1 GCA_937884175.1 uncultured Flavobacteriales bacterium | reverse complement strand
TTATACTCTTTGTCGATAAATAAAGCTTTTCAGCTACTCGTGAATGAATTTTTGTCGATGATTTAAGGTGCGTTGTCTCGCGTTGTTTCGAATATTTAGCCAGAACAGATTGATGTCACCAACGTGCCAATTTTCACGGTGTAAAATGCCTGCGAAGGGTACGTCGGGTTTGTGAACCTGCAGCACTCCCCGCTCCACGTGGGCCACTACCGCTTCTGGGTGAGCATACCGCATTTGCGATAGCACAACACCTTGGTGATCCTCCATGGAGTTGGTGCCGTCGAGTTGCCAGGTAATGGGGTGGGTGCACATGGGCGTTTTCCCATTTGCTTCCAACCAATTCGGGAAGTACCCTTCGCCATAGGACATCCAAGCGCACACACAACCGGTTTCGTCAGCGTTTGCGCAGTATCGCACATGCTCGAAATCGGTCGCGTAAAAATCAAAACCGGGTGCATAGGCTACGACCAAGCGGTCCTGCAGCGGTTTGCCATCGAAGAATTCTTGCAGCAACCAACGGATGTGCCAGCTCCCTTGGCTGTGGCCCGCAAGGATGATCGGGCGACCATTGTTCCAGTGGTCCAGATACTGTTGGAACGCAGCTTTGACATCTTCATAGGCCAACTCCAGGGCCTTCCAACTGGTGCTGTCTTGCCAGGTGAAGACGCCAATGTGCGCCTGGCGATAGGTCGGGGCATATAAGCGGCCGCCGATGTTGAATGCACTTGCTTGCAGTCGCATGGGATACTTGGCATTCAATGTGTTGACTTTGCGGTTGTCCATGTGAGCGTTCCAGTGCTCTCCTCTAAAGAATTGGGTGGGATGAACAAAAAAAACATCCACGTCCAGGCTGTCCATTGTCTGCTCAGCTTCAGGAAGGTTTTTGGGAACCGCATCGGATTCATCCTCGCGATCAGGCAGTGAGACCCAAGCGGAATCTGAGGTATAATTGGGCGCTGCGCCGGGGTCCCATGTCAGGCCTGCAGGGTCTTGAAGTCCGCCGCACCCCGTCAATCCTATCCCAACGACCAACGTCAGGAGCCAATTGGGATGAAAAATTCGTCGCATAAGGCCGTAACAAAGTCGCATGAGGATTGTTGAATGAGAAGTTTTCGAAGCGTGACGTAAATTACCACCGAACTGAAGAACCATGAAACCAGCCTACCTCACTTTTTTGGCAAGCCTTGTGGCGCTCGCCGCAGGCGCTCAGAATGACGCGCTCTACGACATCAGTGTGGCCATCGATCCCCTCGAAGTGCGCATGCTGCCTTTGACCGATGATCCGCAGCCGGACGAACAGCGTCTTTTGCGCGAAGCCTCCGGTTGGAATTCGTGGGCTGCTGACCATGCCAATTGGCGCTGCATCATGAGTGAAGCGACTGGACTTCCGCACCGCGCTTTCGGGCCGGCCATTGAAGTTCCGGGTTTGACTATCGCGGACAAGGCCACTGCCTTCGCTGCTGAGGAACTGGACGCATTTGGCGTTGATGCTCCCCTCGCGTGGGACATCGAGTCGAAGATGGGACAACACACGTGGGCGCATGCCAAGCAAACATGGCAGGGTATTCCCGTCAAAGGTGGAAAGCTCTTGACCAAGTGGTGGAACGACCAGCTCATCATGTGGGGCGCGGATTGGTACGAGGGCATCCCCGAAGATGCTACAGAGTCTTTGTCACCCACAGCACAGCAAGAAGCAGCCACTGCGGGCGTTGTTTTTGACGAATGGGGCGAGGTCGAAATGGGCGATTTGTCCTGGACGCCGACCCGTGGTGAAGGCGACGAGCTGGATTGGCACTTGACCCGGACGTGGACGGTGGTGGGCCGCGAAGGAACCATCCCACGCCGTTACGAGACGGGGATTGACGTTCAGACTGGAGAGGTGGTATGGCGTCAAAACCAAGTGATGCACATCGATGGAAAGTGGGGTATGCCTTCCATGAATGGCAAGCCCGAGCGCTCGGTGCTGCGCATGGGCATTGATCGACCCAGTGTCCCACCACCGCTGGTGATTAGCGGTGCCATCACTTCCGATGTTCACGAATTATACCCTTACCAGGATGCGGTCAACTTGAGCCTACCCGCTTTGGAAATTCCATTTGCTGGACAAACGGTTCACACGGATGCCGATGGTGGATTTATCTCGACGGCAACGGGTCCACAACAGGTAAATGTCGAACTTGCCGGTCTTTGGAGCACCGTCTATACAAACGGTAATACGCCTAGCACAAGCGTTAGTTTTAACGATGGATACAACGCATTTGATCTTTCCGACTTGGGTAATTTAAAGGAGCGTTCGGCTTACCGGTCTACCATTCTTATACATGACCATATGAAGGGCTTGATGCCAAATTTTACCGATTTGGATTGGTCTTTACCCACTAACATCGATGTCGAAGGTGAATGCAATGCCTTCTACGATGGTCAAAGTATAAATTTTTACGACCAAGGCGGAGGATGCAATGCGACATCGCTGATTGCCGATGTGGTATGGCATGAATACGGCCACGGCATCAATGGGTATTTCTACAACAGCCTTAACGCCAACTTCAATAATGGTGCTATGAATGAAGGCTACGCGGATATATGGGCTATGAGTTTGGGTGATATCGCGGAAATAGGAAAGGGCTTCTACACCGATAGCGAGGATGGCATTCGCGTTTACGATGAAGACCCCAAGGTTTATCCAGAGGATTTGGTAGGTCAAGTGCATGCTGATGGTGAAATCATTTGTGGCGCGTGGTACGATACACACTTGCTGATGGGCGGCGATTGGGATGCTACGATGGCCTTGTTCATCGACGCCTACCCCGGTTTGCAGGCCACTGCTCCCAACGGCAGCGAAGGACAGGCGTACACCGACGTTTTGCTTGATGTCTTGCAAGCGGACGATGACGACGGCGATTTGTCCAACGGCACCCCGAACGACCTCGCCATTGTCGAGGGCTTCGACATCCACGGCATTTCGATTTTCAGCTACGCCGAGATCGACCACGATTCGGAGGAATTCGTTGAGGCGGCTTCAACCATCGAAATCGAAGCGGAGACGTTCATCGTGTTCCCGTATAATTTGTACTTCGATGCGGTGAACATGTGGTACCGCACCGAGGCAGAAGGCGACTGGACGCAAGTGGCCATGGACAACCCCGATGGCAATGCAGTGTACACGGCTGAGATTCCTGCACAAGAGCCGGGAACAGTGGTTTCCTACTACATGGGCATCTCAGACGATTTTGGAGGGCTGTCAGCTGTAACCCCGTTTGCAGCTGCAAACGAGACGTACCCCAACCTGCCGTTCCATCTGCTGGTCGGAGTGGAGCCGGTCCTCATCAACGACTCGGATGAGTATTCTGACTTCGGCGGCTGGACCACCGGTCTGCCCGGTCAAGACAACGCGACCACTGGCATCTGGGAAGAGGCCATTCCCGTGGGTTCGTACGCAGAAGCCAACGATCCCAGCACGGTGGTGGCGCCAACGCAAGACCACACCTTGGGCATGGCCGGTTATGCTTTCGTCACGGGGCAAAACCCCGGAGTGAACGATGGCATTGGTGCGAACGACGTGGATGCGGGCAAGACCACCTTGGTTTCACCAATCATCGACTTGACCCCCTATGCCAATCCTGTGATGGTTTACTGGCGGTGGTACGTAAATGCGCCTCCGAGCGGAGCGAATCCTGCGACGGACTG
>CALGDB010000312.1 GCA_937884175.1 uncultured Flavobacteriales bacterium | reverse complement strand
TGGTCCATGCCAAGGGGGTCGAGCAGTTCGGTGCGTAGGAATTCAGCATAGGGTTCGCCTGAAGCGACTTCCAACACAGCCACAAGCACGTCGAGACCGAGGCCGTATGTCCAGGCCTCGCCGGGTTTATGCGTCAGGCCAGTCTGCGTGAGCCGGCTGACGTTATCACGTGTGCTCCTCCCATCTGTGGGAAAGATGTCGTTGACACCGTATTTGGCATAGAGCTTGGCAAACCGTTCCTCTCCAATGTCACCGTAGGGGATGCCGCTTGTGTGGGTCATCAGGTGGCGAATGGTTACGGGCCGGACCAAGGTCGAATACACACCTGTGGAGTCGTCCCGGAGGGAGTCCAACACCCCAATGTTCGCGAATTCAGGAAGGTAAAGGGACACAGGGTCATCTAGCCCGAATTGCCCGCGTTCCCAAAGGATCATGGCTGCCACGGCTGTGATGGCCTTGGTCATCGAACAGATCCGGAACAGGCCATCCTTTTCCATGGGCTCCCCGCTGTGTGGGTCTTTAACGCCAAAAGCTTGGTGGCCCACAACCTGTCCTTCTCTTGCTAGAAGGAGCACGGCGCCAGGAATAGAGCCCTTTTCGACTTCGGATTCAATGGCCGTGGCCAGAATCGACCATGTGGAGTCCTTCGACAGGTCGAGGGCGACTGGTAAGGCATTCAATCCCACCCGTGACTCAGTTCCGGTTTGGCAGGCGTGCAGAGAAACAGCAATGGAAAGGAGGCAGAGGATTCCAAATGGATGCAACATGGAACTCAATTTCGGGAAGACGGCCCGTCCAACCAAGGAGGGGTCAAAGTTGAATGAAATAAAGAATCGTGGGAAAAAAGAGCACGGAGCAAACCAGAGAATACAAGCCGTGATTTAGGCCTATGGCGTGCCATCGCGCGATAAGAAGCAAAGGAATTTGAAAAAATAAGCGCAGCGCAGCCTCTGCCTTACTGAAACCGAGTATTTGACAAATTTCGTCATTAAAACACATGTTTATGTTCACTGGTGAAACCAAAACCAGAAGCACAAAGGCCATCCAAGCGGCGAAGCGCCGGGTTCGTGACGGAAGCAAAAAAACAGCGACGCCCATTTCCCAGATGCCTGACCATAATACTGCTGTATCCGGATAAGGAATGAAGGAAGGCATGATATTCAAGAAAAACCTTGGATTGACTAGATGTTGCCAACCGATGTAACCATAGAACACGCCCATGGTAGGGAGGGAGATGAACCAACTTGAAGCGATAAAGCTTCTGAGGAGTGGTCGAAGCTCCATTCAATAAGTGTGTTCTTGGGGTCAGGCTTATTTGGCCTTCCTCGCCGCGCGGAAGCTCTGAATAAACGAAACCATAGCAAAAACACCTGTACTCATCATTATTAAGATGCGAACAATTGCCCCCATATCTCCTCTGCCCATAGAACTTCTTAACGGCATGCTCAAGCTGATTACAATCAATAAAGTAAGCAAAACGGCGACATGCGCAATGGCCTTATTCTGTTTTTTTACGCCACGGTTACAAGCGACGAGCAAAACACCAAAAATCACAGGTATCAAAGCGGTGATTGAAGGGGTATCTGAAGTAAAGTATCCAAACAACCCCAAGAGGATGAGGCTGGTTGCATGGATCAAGTTGGCGATGTGCGGTGCAGGCATGTGTAATTTATTTTCTCAGTCGAGTTAGAATTCGAAGGAACAACATTTTAATGGAACTGCCCAATGTTCGTCTGTTACGATTTTTCTTTGAAAATGACAGCCCTAAAGGCTGAATAATTTTGAATTTACCTGCATATTTTCAAAACTCAGACTCGGTCAAGAATGTGCAGAATCATTAGATTTTCAACATTCTATATGACAGGTTCATTTAAACAAAAAGCCCGAAAAAGGTAAGGCACAGTTCTGCTCAATGTTTCCAATCGACGCACAATAAGTCCTGAGCAGCTTGATCAGGATGTGCGCAATTCGATGTGTTTACCGCTGAGCAGTTGGAGCATGAAGAGGATACAGAGATCCGGGACGTAAGCTCGTGTTTGTCGCAGGTATTATTGAAATCAACCTTCATGTCGTGCACGGTGCATTGAAATTTCGCCCCTAAATGGAGGCAATTCGTGCAGGTGGATGTCGTAGTAATCATACTTAATGAACAGATGAAATGCTTTTCTGTTTCTTCGTCTTCGATGTCGCTCATTTATTAATATTCAGTCTAAATAGCCTGATTCTTGGGATTTCACATCCAAAGGCCACAAATAAGACATAAGCGTCAAATTATGTTGCACAGAAGGCAAAAGACAGCCTAACAAACAGCTATTTAGAATAATTCAAAATAACTGTTTTGGGCTATTGTACAGCTTCCGACATAGGTGCAGTTTTGTAATGTGTTAGCGTGGTAGCACTCCTTTCGCAGGGACTACTTTTCAGTATGGTTCTGTACGACTGAACGCAGTTGGCAGTTTTCGCTTTTTCAATTATCACGGCGCACATCGGGTGGGCTTTTGCTCACCCGTTTTCTCTACGGATAGTCTTGCATCATAATTTAAAATGTCGCCATTGTGGTTTTCCCGATTTCGTTCTGATTGTGTCAAATTCCGGACTTCGATATCTATGCCATTGTGAGCAATAAAGCTTAACATTGTAAAAAAAACGAACGAATGATCGATATACTTGTCGTGGGGTACCTCAAAGAGGGACAATTTCAAAAATTCATGGGTTTTATGCAGTCTGAAGCGGGCATTGCCGAAAGGAAGAAGATTGCCGACTTGAGCAAGACGATTGGAACTGCATCTCCTGACCACAGTAAAGTCATGTTCAAGATTGCAGTGCACGACCGAGAAGCCTTACATGCGTTTCTGGACGGATCGAATCCGGTTTCAAAGCCCATTTTCGACGAGGTGATGGAAAACTACGAGATTTACGAAATAACACAGGCACAGGCACCAAAATAACGCCCGCTACAATGGAACACTGCGTTCCACGGGCCACTCATCTTGGAAGCCCAGCTGCCAGTTCTCGTGGAGCCGATCCAACGGCACAAGGCAAGCGTCAAGTTCTTGCCGGATTTGGTCCTCATCTAAGTTTTGCCCAATGATTACGATTTCGGTCTTTCGATCGCCAAAAGTAGGGTCCCACTTGGCTTCTATTTCATCTTGATTTTCGATGAAGGAAAGAAATTGGATGCGCTTAGAGAACGGCATGCTGCACCACCAAACACCGGCACTGTCCGTTCGGATTGAGCCGCCCGCCTGCCCCCAAATCAATGCCTGATCAGGACGGGATGCAATCCAGAATAAGCCTTTGCTACGGATGATATTAGGCGGGAATCGAGTTTGGAAATATTGCCAGAAACGTTCAGGATCAAACGGCAAGGTGCTTCTGTAAACGAACGAACCGATCCCGTATTCCTCGGTTTCAGGTGTGTGTTCTTCTTTGTTCAATTCTTCAATCCACCCGGCACTAGCTTCAGCTTCTTCAAAATCAAAAAGCCCTGTATTCAGAATGCTCTTGGGATCGACTTTGCTGAAGTTGGTCTCTATGAGGTCGGCGTTGGGATTAAGTTTTTTAAGTGTGCTTTTTAAGATGCCTAGGTGTTCTTCGGATACCGCATCCACCTTGTTGAGTACGATGACATTGGCGAATTCGACTTGATCGATGAGCAGATTCACGATGGTTCGGTCGTCTCCTTCAATATCGGTCAAGTTGCGGTCGACCAATGTCTCAGGGCTACCAAAATCGCGGAAGAAATTGGCGGCGTCCACTACTGTAACCATGGTGTCTACGTAGCTGAAACGGCTGAGGTCGATGCCGTTGTCTTCGTCGACGAAAGAGAAGGTCTGAGCCACGGGTATGGGTTCGCTGATGCCTGTGCTTTCGATGAGCAAATAATCGAATCGCTTTTCCAAGGCAAGCCGTTCGACTTCTTCCATCAAATCCTCTCGAAGGGTGCAACATATGCAGCCGTTGCTCATTTCGACGAGCTTTTCCTCGGTACGGGACAAGGTGTTTTCACTGGCCACAAGGTTAGCATCGACATTGACCTCGCTCATGTCATTCACGATGACAGCGACCTTGAGGTTTTGCTTGTTGTGGAGGATGTGGTTCAACAGCGTAGTCTTACCTGCTCCCAAGAAGCCGGAAAGTACAGTTACCGGAAGTTTTGTGTTAGCTACCATGTAGCGAGCATTCAGGAGAACCGCATTGGCAGTATTTCATGTTGTAGACATGCAGGCCAATCAGCGCCGAAGCGGCCGTGTATTTAGCTGCAGGGAAGAAATATTCAGGTGCGAAGGCTTCCATCAATACGGACCAGGCCAACACGCCCCAGGTCGACCACAAACTTAGCCAAACCCAAGTTTTGGAACTGGTTTGCATGGAACGAAAAACGGCCAGCCCGGATACT
>CALGDB010000311.1 GCA_937884175.1 uncultured Flavobacteriales bacterium | reverse complement strand
CGTGGGCTGGTTCATGTACGTGGACCAGGTTGCGCCGGCATCGTAGCTAACCTGAGCGCCGCCGTCGTCGGCAATGATGAGCCGGTCGGCATCGTCCGGAGCGATCCACAAATCGTGGTGGTCGCCGTGAGGTGCCCGACGTGATTTAAAGGTCCTGCCTCCATCGGAGGAGACGTGGTACGATACGTTCATCACATAGACCTTGTTCGCGTCCTCGGTATCGGCGTAGATGCGCGTGTAGTACCAAGCGCGCTGGCGCAGGCTGCGGTCCGCATTCAACAATTCCCAGGTCGCACCGGCATCTTCTGAGCGGAACACCCCGCCGTTTTCGTTTTCGATGATGGCCCAGACACGGTCGGGATTTACCGGCGAAACCGTGACACCGATAATGCCGTGCGGTCCTTCGGGCAGGCCGTCGTTGTCCATGAGTGACGTCCAGGTCGCGCCGCCGTCCTCCGATTTCCAGAGTTCCGAACCGGGACCGCCGGACGAGAAGTCATACGGCGTGCGGCGCACGTTCCATGTGCTGGCATAGAGTACCTCAGGATTAACGGGATCGAACACAAGGTCAACCGCTCCTGCCCGCTCATTGGCAAACAACACGCGCTTCCAGCTAGCGCCGCCGTCGGTGGATTTATAGACGCCACGTTCTTCCGAATCCTTGAATAAGTCACCTAATACCGCCGCGTAGACGATGTCGGGGTTGCGCGGGTGGATGCGCACGCGGGGGATGTGGCGGGAATTGACCAATCCAATGGCCGACCAACTGCGCCCGCCGTCGACGGATTTGTACATGCCCGTGCCCGGGGAAACGTTGCCGCGTACCGTGACCTCACCGCCGCCCACATATAGGATGTTGGGGTGCGAAGGGCTCACCGCAACGGCACCGATAGAGCCACCGAAGTAGCCGTCGGAGATATTTTCCCAGGTGGTGCCGCCGTTGGTGGTTTTCCAAACCCCGCCGCCGGTGGCGCCCATGTAAAAGGTCATGGGGTCGTCCGCGACGCCCGTCACTGCTGCAGAGCGGCCGCCTCGGAACGGTCCGATGCACCGGAATTCGAGGCCTTCTTCGAGAACAGCCGTCGATTGGCCGAGGGCGAAAGGAATATCAGAGAATAGGCAGGCTGCGGCGAGCAGCGCGAGAAATACGGAACGAATCATGGACGTGAAAGTAACCCCCATTCGTTGTTTTGACGTCGGCTTAGGGCATAAAAGGGCCAAATCACTTTACACAACCCAGAGCCTCAAATTACTCGCATGCGTTGCCGAATGCCCCTAGAAATACCAGCAAATCGGAAACCGCAACCATGCCGTCCTGATCAATATCACCCGTGCAACTTGATTCGGCAGTGCATTTGCCTGCGGTTTCATCCCAATAGGTTCCCGTGCCACAGTAATAAGAAGGATGGTACGTGCACGAACCATCATCCACCGTCGCGGTCTCGTCGTAGTTCTCCGCTTCGGCATCGGTACATCCCAACGTTTCATTTGCATCGCACTCCACGGCTTCACCATTGATGGCGAGCGCAGTAAATTCAACTTCACCACTGCTGAATTGAAACTTTACCGTGCGTTGAAATGCGACAGCTGAAACGCTGACCGTGTTCGGGCCCAAGCTGAGTTCGACAGGGTTCCCGAAGAACCAATTGCCGTTAGCCACAGTTTTCGCCACACGGTATTCTGCCCCGCCTGCAGGCAAAGCAGACACTTCGATCTCCAACGTCTGCTCCTCACCACTTGACGGATCATCGGATGTGACCGCAGTCAGCACATGAGTCCAGGTCTCATTTGGCCCTGGTTCAAATCCGCTGCAGGTGGAAACGGCAATACCCCCAGTACTGGCAACACAGGTGTTGACATCGAGGTAATTCAAAAACAATCCAGAAAAAGCCACCTCACCAGAGGAAAACTGAAACTTTACCGTGCGAGGGAAGGAAACAGCCGTAACGGTAATGACATTAGAACCGAGCTCAAGCGCAATGGGCTCACCAAAAAACCAATTGCCATTGGCGACGGTTTTTGCAACGCGAACACTGGCCCCATCTGCAGGGATTTCGTCAACGACGATTTCAAATACCTGCTCTTCTGAACTTGATGGATTATCAGACTCGACGGCAGTGTATACGAACGGCCACGATCCATTCTCAGTGATATCAAAGAGATTGCATGCATCAATTGTCGTTTGGGCGTAAATAGCTGAGGAGCTAAGGAGCAAGCTCAAGAGGGAGATGAAAGTTAACCGAACCATTGCGTCGTGACCTTAATCTTGATAATCAACATGTTAATACATAAAAATACGGATTCGAGCCTACATTTCCTAATCGCCTCCCAAGGGCGTTCAGTTCCCACCAAAATTGGAAATGAAGATGAGTAAATCGGCCACTGTCAAGTTGCCATCACCATCAAAATCTCCATCGCACATGCAGGCCGTACATTTCTGCTCAGCATGGTTCCATTCCGCTCCAGGACCGCAGAAAAAACTGCCTACCCGAGGTTGATGTGCACCAATTGAATGCCCTATCTCTTGAACACTGTTCCCATAAAAATCATCCATCGAGGTATGATCAAAAGAGGCCGTAGAGAGCAGCAATTCGGACACAACCAATCCCGATTCAAAGGCACTGCTTTCAGCCGTGAGTTTGTAAAAGTCCTCGTCTAGTCCGCCCAAAGAATCCATGGATTGCAGCAGCGGGTGTGCGAAAACCCCACCATTCGCGACTATACCCTCTGAATCAAATTGATACCGCGATGCATCGAAGAACAAATTGTGACTGAAGTCAAGTTCATTGGACGCTTCAGAAATATCGCAGAGTAAATCCGCCCCCTCCGGCTCGCAAACAAATAGATTGTTGTAGCAATGAAAGTCCCCGATACCGGGCTTAATTCGAATTTCAGGAGCCAAGGTGTCGCCAATGTAAATGGTGTTGTTGTAGACAAAGGTTCCTGCACTGGAACATCCGGGATTGGACTCTCCACAGTAGTCCGATATGTTCAGTGTTCTACCATTGTGCACGCCATCCGGATCCACCCGATAGCCATCGTTGATGCTCAACGAATAGCGGTAACCACAATTGATATTGTCACCGAGGATTTCAACGAAACCACCTTCGTTGTTGTAGCTTAAATTGTTCTGATAAAGCACGTTTTCGTTGCCATAATCAATGTGTGCTCCATAGGAGTCAATCGGACCGTGGGCATTTTTGAACTGGTTGAATTGCGCCATCACATTGCGGCAATCAAATGTCCACATGCCACTCCCCCGCTTCCACATGCGTTCGTCCACATCCGATCCCGTGTGGTTGAAGATGCTGTTTTGCACCGTGACAAACTCGCATTTATTTGGCACGAAACCGGAACCTCCAGTGTACTCGAACAGACACGAATCCATCACAACGCTGTAATTCTTAAACGTATCATTCTGATTGAGGCCAAGTGACTTAATCCATATTCCGTAATGCCCTGTTCGACGTACGGTCAGATTTGAAAATGAAACTTCATTCGCGAGGTGCACGGCGTTCTGCTCGAGATCGGATTGAGTTTCAATCTTGATGGCGTAGCCCTTGTGTTCGTTGGCTGCCAGGTCAGGCGAGGGAAATACATCGTGTATGTAAAGGTTGGCAAATTGAATGCCCTGAATAGACTGCGCGTCGGCGACTACTTTGATTCCGAATCGGACATTTTTGCCGGACCCCCAATCATTGGATTCTCCGCCGAACCCCTCCAGTTTTTTGACTTCACCGACCTCATCCAGATGACTGGCATCATTGGTGAACTCCAAATCTTGAACCGCAATGCATTCGTCATTGTAAATCAAGAGCGAAGCCTGGTAGCCATTGCCATCAAGAATGGGCCGTGGCCCCTCACCGTATTTGCCAACAAGAATCGGAAATTCAGGTGTACCTGAACCGTGAAGCCAGAACATCCCTTGCCATGATTCACCGGCATGGAAAAGAATCGAATCGCCGGGCGCAAATTCCATGTCATTCAAGGCCTGAATCGACTGGAGAGGTGCTTCTGCCGACGTTCCAATGTTGGTGTCATCGCCGTTGGAACCGCTTACATAATAAGTAGTCGCCGATCCGACTTGGGCCATCGCAACGGCAGCAAGGAACCAAATCAGCCGACCTACGTTCATTTGGTGACTTTCATCGGCTCATTGTACACCCGTGTGATCACGGTATCGGTCATGAGCCGCATTTCTTCCAACGAAGCAGTATCTCCGTACATGACTTGCAATGAATCCAATTTGAATCGCAAATCTGCAATCAGCGATTCATCTGCTTCCTCATAGATGTTGTGCATTTCTTCCGGATCATTCTGAATGTCGTACAGTTCCCATTCGTCCAT
>CALGDB010000310.1 GCA_937884175.1 uncultured Flavobacteriales bacterium | reverse complement strand
TCGTTGCCTGTGGGCGCTCACCTTTCTGTAAAAGAAGGGGACGAGGCGAATATTGGACAAATCCTGACGAAGATTCCACGTGTGGCCGGGAAGTCCGGTGACATCACAGGGGGTCTGCCTCGTGTGACGGAATTGTTCGAAGCGCGTAATCCCTCCAACCCAGCGGTTGTTTCTGAAGTTGATGGCATCGTTTCCTACGGAAAGATCAAGCGGGGTAACCGCGAAATCATCGTGGAATCGCGTCGTGGTGACATTTATAAGTACATGGTGCCGCTCTCGAAGCACATCCTCGTTCAGGACAACGATTTTGTCCGAGCAGGTATGCCTCTTTCCGATGGGGCCATCACGCCTGTCGATATCCTCGACGTGATGGGACCAACTGCGGTTCAAGAGTACATCGTCAATGAAATCCAAGACGTTTACCGCCTGCAAGGGGTAAAGATCAATGACAAGCACTTCGAGGTCATCGTACGACAGATGATGAAGAAGGTGGTTATAGAAGATGCCGGTGATTCGCGTTTCCTCGAGAAGCAGTTCGCTGAGAAGTCTGACTTCATGCAAGAAAACGATCGCATCTTTGGCATGGTGGTCATCACCGATGCAGGAGACAGCGAAGACTTGCGATTGGGCCAGATGATCACAGCGCGTCAGTTGCGCGATGTGAACAGCTCGCTGCGTCGACGTGACATGGCGGTGGCCGAAGGCCGTGACGCCATCCCAGCAACCGCACGTCCGCTGTTGCAGGGAATCACGCGGGCATCGTTGCAGACGAAGTCCTTCATCTCCGCAGCGTCGTTCCAGGAGACCACGAAGGTTTTGAACGAAGCAGCGGTGAGCGGAAAGCAGGATTTCTTGAACGGTTTGAAGGAAAATGTGATCGTCGGTCACTTGATCCCTGCCGGTACAGGAACCCGCGCATTTACCGAGAAAAAGGTGATTACGCGCCGTCCAAACTTGGAGCTTGCTCCAGCAGAGGAGAAGGCAGAAGCGTAAGCTATTACTGCATTTGCATACGAAAAGCCCGTCGCGAGACGGGCTTTTTTCATGGGAGTAAGTGACAGCTTATTGCTCGCCGGATGAAATGGCTCGGGCGGCTGCCTCCGCTGCGTCCTCTTGGTCTTGGGATTCCTCCGGAGCGGCCGCTCCGCTGTATCCGAAGAGACGATTCTTCTTGATGATACGGTCCACAAAATCGGGCACCATCGATTCCCAACCGTCCTTACCGGTCTTGATGAGTTCGAGCGCCTCTTTGCTGAAAATGCCCAACACGTCTTCGTCGTAAGGAATATCGATTATACGTTTGTTGAAGCGGAGGTAGTCAAAAAGTGGCTGCATGCGCGGATGCAGGGGGGTGTTGTCTACCTTCCACAGTTCGCCCGTGGGCTGATCCATCCATGGGTAGAGGTACATTTTGAGGTCCCGGCTAAACAAGATGCCGAACGCCTCGAGAATGCCGCCGTTGAGGTTGCGGTAGTACTTTTCGTCAAAGACCATCGACAACGTGTTGGCGCCCATGATGATGCCCATACGTTTTTTGGTGTGCTGGGAGAAGAACTCCACAAGCTTGAAATACTTCTGGTAATTAGAGATAAGCACAGTTTGGCCGATGGAGCACAAAACATCGGCACGGTCGAGGAAATCCTGCTCATCGATGTCGCCCTCTGCCGAAAGGTTGTTGAGAGTAATCTCAAAAAGCACTTGGATGTTGTCTTCTTCGACGCGGGCTTCCTCCCTGAACTGCTGAAGCCCTTTGGCAATCATATCGATGCTAACCTTGGTGACCGGTCGGAAGGAGCCGCGGATGGCGAGGATGTTCTTCTTATACAGGACATCGGCCGCTTGGCGGTTTCTACCGTCTGGGGAGAAGATGACCGCATCCGTCATGCCGTTTTTGACCAATTGAAGGGAGAGCAGGCGGTTGTCGACTTCTTCGAAGTCGGGCCCGTTCATCTCGATCATGTCGATTTCCACCTGATCGCGGTCGAGGTTATCGTACAGCGATTGCAAGAGCTCATTCGGCTTTTTGTAGAAGAAGACACACCCGTAAACAAGGTTGACGCCGAGCAGGCCAACGGTTTGGTGCTGCAGCAAGGCATCGCTCTCATGCAAACGCGCGTGAAGAATGACTTCGTTGGGTTCTTGGTCAGAAGTCGTTTGGAACTTGAGGCCGAACCAGCCGTGGCCTTGGTTGGTCTTGTGGTAATTGATGGAAGCGACCGTATTCGCGAAGGCGAAGAAATGCTTGGAGGGGTGTTCTGCGCGGTCCAGGCGATCCTCCATCAGCTGGTATTCGTGAGCGAGCATTTTGTGCACGCGGCTTTCGCATACGTAACGTCCGTTTTTTTCTTCGCCGTATATGGCGTCCGAAAAATCCTTGTCATAGGCTGACATCGCCTTGGCAATGGTGCCTGAAGCACCGCCGGCGCGGAAGAAGTGCCGGACCACCTCTTGGCCTGCTCCGATTTCGGCGAAAGTGCCGTACAGGTCCTGGTTCAGGTTGATGCGGAGAGCCTTCTGTTTTGCAGAGAGGATGACACGGTCGGAATCCATGGCAAATCTGATTTCTGTGTTGGGCCTGTTTCAACAAATGTACGAGATGAACAGGGCGTACCTTTGTTTCATGGAGGTAGAATTCACATTTCTCGGCACAGGCACCTCGCAAGGCGTCCCAATCATTGGCTGTGACTGTGAAGTTTGTCAGAGTGAAAATCCGCGGGATCAGCGGTTGCGAAGTTCCCTACTGGTGAAGGCTGGAGGAGCGACGGTGGTCATTGACACCGGACCGGATTTTCGCCAACAGTGCCTCCGGGCGGGGGTGCAAACCCTCGATGCGGTGGTCTTCACGCACGAGCACAAGGACCATGTGGCGGGATTGGATGACATTCGTCCATTCAATTTTCAAAGCCGGAAGGACATGCCGGTCTACGCGACAGAGCGTGTGCAAGCGGCATTGCACCGGGAATTCAGGTACATTTTTGAAGCGGATTACCCCGGTGTGCCCCGAGTGCAGCTCCACCGCATTGCACAGGATCAGTTCGTCATTGGCGACGCCACTTGGTGGCCTTTGCCGGTCTTGCACCACCGGTTGCCCGTCTTGGGGTTTCGGATTGGAGGGTTAGCCTACATCACCGATGCGAACCAGCTGTCAGAATTGGCGTTAAAGCGCTTGGAAGGGGTGGATGTGCTGGTTTTGAATGCCCTTCGTCGAGAGTCACATCTGTCGCATTTCACGCTGGAGGAGGCTTTGGAGTGGGCTTCGAAAATTGGCGCTCGCCAAACCTATTTCACCCACATCAGCCACCAACTGGGCTTGCATGAATCCGTCAATGCGGAGTTGCCGGAAGGGGTGGCATTGGCGCACGATGGATTGGTCGGAATCGCCCGCGGAGCCAGGTTGAATTGACCTTATTTTCGCACGACTATGGCATTGTTCTTCCTCCGTTTGTTCTCGCATTTGCCGTTCGCTGTACTACACGCGATCAGCGGGCTGTTGGCGCGAGTGGCCTCGGATGTAGTAGGCTACCGTCGCCCGGTGATTCGGGGCAACATCGAACGCAGTTTTCCCGAGCGTTCCGAGGCGGAACGCCGGCGGATTGAACGCCTGTATTACCGGCATTTCGCAGATATCACGCTGGAGTCCATCAAGAACTTTTCGATTTCCGATGTGGAAGCACGATCGCGCATGGAGCATGAGTGTATTGAAGTTTTTGAGCCGTTTTTTCAGGCCGGTCGGAATGTGCTCATCGCCGGGGGCCATTTCAATAATTGGGAGCTCTATGCCATGACCGCCAATCAAAACGTGCCGCACGACGTCATGGCGGTATACAAGCGCCTGTCCAACAAAACCATGGACGAAGCCGTTCGTGAATCGCGTCAACGGTTCGGATTGGAAATGGTGCGCACCGTTGATTCCAAGGCTTGGATGGATGCGCACGTTCAAGGAGAGCGTCCAAAAGCGGTGGTCATGGGATTTGATCAAAGCCCAGCCGATCCGGTCAAATCGTGGTGGAATACTTTCCTGGGCCAAGAAACAGCATGGTATTTCGGGTTGGAGAAATGGGCGCGCATGTACGACTTGCCGGTGATTTACGGGCACATCAAGAAGCTCAAGCATGGCCGCTACAAAACGCATTATGAGCTGGTTACCGATGCGCCGAATGTGCTGCCTGAAGGTGCCATCCTGCAACGGTGCATTGATTTGTTGGAAGCTGACATCCGGGAAACGCCTCACCAGTGGTTGTGGTCGCACAAGCGTTGGAAGCATGCGCGTCCTGAAACGATGCCATTGAACCCGCGTCCTGAATCCGAAACCAAGTTCAGAGATGATGCATGAGGTGCCCTTAGCAGAGCGGATGCGTCCGCGGACCTTGGAGGACTACCTGGGACAAGGTCACTTGGTCGGGGAAGACCAGGTACTTCGCCGGTCGGTCGACGGAGGCAACGTGCCCTCCATGATTTTATGGGGACCACCCGGAGTGGGAAAAACCACCTTGGCGAAGATCATCGCGTCCCAATCGAATCGACCATTCCATGAACTTTCCGCGGTCCAGAGCGGCGTGAAGGAAGTCCGCGAAGTCATCGCAAGTGTGAAGCGTTCGGGCATGTTCTCTGGTCGCGCCATCTTGTTCATTGACGAGATTCATCGGTTCTCAAAATCGCAGCAGGACAGCTTGCTGGGGGCGGTTGAACAGGGTTTGGTCACCCTCATTGGGGCCACCACTGAGAACCCGTCTT
Organism: uncultured Flavobacteriales bacterium; assembly: GCA_937884175.1. Classification (GTDB taxonomy): domain Bacteria; phylum Bacteroidota; class Bacteroidia; order Flavobacteriales_D; family Sanyastnellaceae; genus UA16. The sequence continues at coordinate 7,422 of CALGDB010000310.1, read as the reverse complement.
TCGAGGTGATTCCAGCATTAATGAGTCGATGTCAAACCTATGTATTACAGTCATTTGACAAGAATCAACTGAAGCAAATTGTAAACCGAGCCATAGCGGAAGATGAGGCCTTGAGTATGCGCACGGTAGAAGTCAAAGAGTGGGAGGCTTTGCTGCGCGCGAGCAGCGGTGATGCTCGGCGGTTGCTGAATGCCGTGGAGCTGTTGGTGGGCTTGTCGACCGAAGATCCGGTGGTCATCGATAATGCGTCCGTTAAGGCGGCCTTGCAATCGTCAACGGTTCGCTTTGACAAAAAAGGGGATGCCCATTACGACATTGCTTCCGCTTTGATCAAGAGCATCCGGGGCAGCGATCCGAATGCGGCCGTGTACTATTTGGCCCGCATGTTAGCTGGTGGCGAAGATCCCAGGTTCATTGCGCGGCGCTTGGTTATCGCTGCAGCTGAGGACATCGGCTTGGCCAACCCTACAGCCTTGGTGATGGCCAACGAGACGTTCGCAGCCGTGGAGCGCATCGGTATGCCCGAGGGACGCATTCCGCTGAGCCAGTGCGTTATTTACTTGGCCACCAGCCCGAAAAGCAATGCGGCGTACGCTGCCATCAACCAGGCGATGCAGTTTGTGCAAAAGACAGGCGACCTGCCGGTTCCGCTTCACCTGCGCAATGCGCCCAATCAATTCATGAAGGACCAGGGGTTTGGCAAGGGCTACCAGTACGACCACGATTCGAACCGAGGAGCCTCGGGCCAGGAGTTTTTGCCTGATTCCATCGCTGGCAAATCTTTTTACACCCCCGGTAACAACGCCAAGGAGGCAAACATCCGCAAGGCCATGCAGGCCATTTGGAAGGAGAAGTACGGTTTCTGAGGTGCTCAGCGCATGAGGACCCAGCGCCGGCTGATAAGGACTCCGTCGCTACCGGTTAATTGAAAAATATAGGTGCCGTTGGGCGATGAGTCAGCAATTCGGGTGTGTCCCTGAAAGTGGCCTTCCGCTGTCGACCATGCGGGCACGTTGCCTTCATCGAGCAAATGCCCGCCTGCATCGAACAGCTGCCAGGCTGTTGGGGGCTCGTCTCCTTTGTACAGCCACCGCAAGATTCCGTCGCTGCTGGGGTTGGGGAAAATCAAGGCTTCCGGTGACGTTTGCGCGGTCCACGTGGCCGCTCCCGCCTCATCGAGCAACTCAAACGCCTTCCGAAAATCGGGAATGCCGTGCCCCATGCTGTCATTGGGGGCTTCATACAGGTGAGCAGAGGCGGTGATGGCAAAGCGCATTTCTTGGGCGGTTGCCGCAGGAAATGCTTGCCACAAACAGGCTGCCGCCCCGCACAGAATGGGCGAAGAGAAGCTGGTGCCGTTGCCACGGCGAATGGTGGAGTCCGCAAACGGATAGGCTGCTTGCACGCCCAAAGCCATGACATCGGGCTTGATCCGGCCGTCTGCCGTTGGGCCCCATCCGCTGAACACGGCGTGTTGGCCCTCCGAGTCCACGGCGCCGACAGTCAGAATGCCGTCGGCATCGGCCGGAGCCGTGATGTAGTGCCAGGCCGCTGCTCCGCTGTTTCCCGCGCTCGTGGTGCACAGGATGCCCTTTTGGGCCGCCCATTCCGCGGCTTGACTGATGCGCGTCGTCGTTCCATTGAGATCGTCGTACACGTGGTTCATGGTGCTGTCGTCAAACAGGCTGTACCCCAATGAGGTATTCATCAGGTCGACGCCGATGCTGTCCGCGTGTTCGGCAGCAGCGACCCAATAATCTTCTTCGATCAGGTATTCGCTGTAGGTGTCTTCAGTGCGGTACAACACGTATGTTGCGTCCGGCGCCGTCCCAATCAACGAATCCTCCAGGTGCCCGGCCATGGTGCCCAAAACGGCCGTTCCGTGGCGGTGGTGCGCAAACAATCCGCCCTGCGAGTACATGGCGTCGAGGCCTTCTTGGATGCGCCCGTCGTCCCATGCCCGCTGGAAAATCGGTAGGCTTTCCGTGTTTTCAAACCCCGCGTCCAGAACGGCGATGGTCATTCCATCTCCCCGAAATCCGAGCCCGTGTAGCCAATCGGCATTGAGCTGTTCAAGCGGTGCCAGCCCGCCGCCGTAGGCCGACCGTTCAATGGATTCCCGCTCCGGTGGCACTGCACCGGGCTCGCGGACATCGCCGGAAACGTGTTGAACGTTTTTCACAGCGGTGACCATGGGCAGTTCGAGCAAGGTCATGGGGTCAAAGGCCGAGTCGGTTACAGCGATGGTCACGGCATTGAACCACTTGCTTTTTAAGATGACCTTGAATCCGTCCATCGCCCGAAGTGAGTCGATGTAGGAGGGCGGAATCGGCACATCGTGCGGGGTCACGTCAATGTTTTGCAATGCTCGCCGGTAGATGGCCTTGGGGCTCAAAAAGTCCAAAGGGGTGTCCACGGTGTAGGGCGTGGCGTGCCCAACGGGCAATTCTTCCGACAGCTTGCCCTCAAATTGAACCCAGAAGCGGTTGGGCGCAGTTTGGCCGTGCACCGGATTATGCAAACACAGGAGCGACGCGTATGCGATCGTTGCGCAAAGCAACCGGGATGCATTCATTGTTTTTCGCTGCTTTTAAGCGTCCCATCCTCGAAGCGCTCAATCAGCAACAGCCGCCCGTTCAGGTCGTAGTTGTAAACGTCACCGTCCAACTTCCCATTTACGTATTCGCCTTCCCTGCGGATGGCTTCTCCGGTGAGGATGCGTTTGCGAATGGGGTCGCCCGTTTCGGGGTCGATGGATTCTTCAATGGTCCATTCGCCGGTGTCATGCCACTCCCGGAAGGGGCCGGATTTGAGTTGGTTGACGACTTCAAATTCTTCGCGGGGACGTCCATCGGAAAAGGTCAACAGCACGGCGCCGTTTTCGTGGATTTCCTTTAGCAATTCACCGTGATTAAACTGCCGCGTGGTTTGCACCGTGCCGTCCTCCATGAAGGACTTCCAGTACCCGTTTTCCTTACCGGTATCGTACATGCCCACCGTTTGAGGCCGGCCGTTGGCGTAGTTGATTTTGCACATGCCGTGAAACACACCGTCGCGGTAGCCGATCTCTGAGAGCACGGTACCGAATTCATCCCACGTCTTCCAGGTGCCATCGCGTTCACCATCGACGTACGAACCTTCCTCGAGCCGCTTCCCATTTTTGCTCAGGGTCACGGCTGGACCGTGGAGGACGTCCATGTTGTAGGATTCTTTGAGGCGGACTTGGCCGCTGGCGTCGTAGTAGACCCACTCACCCTGTTTGAGGCGCATGGGTTCTCCTTGTTCATTGAGCTTGCGGCTGGTCATGTACATGCCTTCCGCTTGGAGGGAGCCGCCTTGGCGGTAGAGTTTGGTGAAGGCCTTGCGTCCGTTCTCGATGTGTGTTACTTCGGACATCAGCTCACCAGATTCAAAGAAAAACTTGAACTGGCCAGAAGGGTTGCCATCTTTGAACTGGCCCACGTAATAAAGGTTTCCGTTCGGCCAAACGCGGATCCACTTGCCCTCTTTGTTGTTTTTGGCGTTGTTGACATTGAAATCAATGCCGGCCTGTCCAGCGGGGTAATTGCCTCCGGAAGGCGTTCCCGGTTGTGCCCATGAGGCATGGCCTATGAACAAGGCAAAACAAAGGACGAGGGTAGCAGGGGTGACGTTGCGCATCATGAAAGCGAAATTAAACAATCGAGAGGTGGTCCCACGGGTAAGAACGGATGCGTTGGTGCAATTTGTACACGGTCCATGGACACAGGCCTATCCTTGTGTACTTTTGCCCTCCCAAACACCATTATTTCAGAACCATGAAAGTAACCGTAGTCGGCGCAGGAAACGTAGGTGCAACGTGTGCAAACGTCCTGGCTACCCGCGAAGTAGCGAACGAAGTCGTATTGTTGGACATCAAGGACGGATTTGCCGAGGGCAAGGCCTTGGACATCTGGGAGACGGCTCCCATCAACTTGTACGATACCCGCACGGTCGGTGCGACCAACGACTACGCGAAGACGGCAGGTTCAGACGTGGTGGTCATCACGAGCGGTTTGCCGCGCAAGCCCGGTATGAGCCGCGACGATTTGATCGCGACCAACTCCGGCATCGTGAAGAGCGTGACCAACAGCATCCTCGAACACAGCCCAGAGGCCATCATCATTGTGGTTTCCAATCCGTTGGACGTCATGACGTACTGTGCCTACCTCACCGCCAATAAGCCGTCGAGCAAGGTGATGGGCATGGCTGGCATCCTCGACACCGCACGCTACCGCGCCTTCTTGGCCGAGGCTTTGGATTGCTCACCGAAAGACATCCAAGCGGTGTTGATGGGTGGCCACGGAGACACCATGGTGCCGCTTCCACGCTACACCACGGTTGGGGGCATTCCTGTAACGGAGCTCATCGATTCAGACACCCTCAAGGCCATTGTGGAGCGCACGAAGAAAGGAGGCGGCGAGATCGTCAACCTCTTGGGTACGTCCGCTTGGTATGCGCCCGGTGCTGCTGCAGCCCAGATGGTGGAGGCCATTGTGCGCGATCAGAAGCGCATCTTCCCGGTATGTGCCTGGTTGACGGGTGAGTACGGCATCAACGATTTGTACTTGGGCGTTCCCGTGAAGCTCGGCAAGAATGGCATCGAGAAAATCATCGAGCTCGATCTCAATGACGAAGAGAAAGCCTTGCTCGCCGAGAGCGAGAAGGCCGTTCGCGGCGTAGCCGAGGTGCTCGACCGCATGAACGCCGAAGCATAAACATCCAGCAAGCGCCACACGGCGTTACTGCACGACAACCCGCACGGTTTGGATCACACCGCCCGCTGCGGGTTGTGTCGTTAGGAGGTACAGGCCAGGTGTTTTGGGCGCAGGAAGCGAGGCCGTACCCGCCTGATGGATGCCCATGGCGAAGACCGACCGACCTCGGAGGTCGAGCCACTCCAATCGGCTGGGTTGTTGGAGCTCGAGGCGAATGAAACCATCTGCGCGTGCCGGATTCGGAGCAATGACGGGCCGCATAGGCTGGACAGGGCTGACGATGTCAACGGCCGTTCCGCTGAACCACCGCAACCCACCGTTTTGGATACCGACGACCAATTCGGGGATGCCATCTGCGTTCACGTCGCCCAGTGTGCCACTCGACCGCAGCCCACGCATCGCCGAATTCCAGGATGAATCGGAGGCTTCGAGTGGTGCTAGGATGTCCGCGGGATTGAGCAGTCCGAAGTATTGAATTTCCCCCAGTTCATTGCCAGCCGCGATATGAATGTCGCCACCATCCTCGAACAAGCATGGAGTGGAGTAGCCATTGATGCCCAGCGCGTTGTTAACTTGAATGCCACCCCAGCTGGTTTCAAACTCAGGCGTGGTCTGTATGCACCAAGCGGGAGCGGAAGCTGAACCGCAATTGAGGTACAGCATCAGGCTGCCGTTTTTTTCTCCGATAACGAGGTCGAGCAGCCCATCGGCGTTGACGTCAATCAATTGAGGCGCGGCGAATTGCCCCACGTCGATGGCTTCGCCCTGCGCGTCCTGAATGGCTAATTCTTCCATATTCCATGTGGGCCACATGCCGGGACCAGCGGTGTTGCTGCAGCCGTGCAACAGGCCCAGCTCATCCCCAACAAGGAGGTCGGTGTCACCGTCGCCATCCATATCTCCAAAAGCCGGATGACCGCTCTCGATGCCGTTGAAGGCGAAGTCAATTGCCGACCATGTGCGCCATTCAAAGGTCGGTTGGGTTGCGGTTCCCGTGTTCTCGAACAAGGCGAGGGCCGTCGGCGTATCATTGACGCCCTCGTAGCGTTCTTTGTTGCCTACGGCGAGGTCCAAGTCTCCGTCTCCATCGAGGTCGTGCAGCACGGGAATGGCGCCACGCCCCACATCAATGGTCCCGTCTTGAATCCAATGGTCGGAGGCCAGTGCCCATAGCGGGGCATCCATTGTTCCTTGATTTTCCCAGTATTGAACGCATCGGTCGTCATCGATTTCCAGGGCGATGTTCGGGGAAATAACCAGGTCCCAATCGCCATCGTCGTCGGGGTCAATCGGATACGCAGCGGGGAACCGTTCGAGGAAGATGCTGTCGGCTTCTCCGGCGTGCGGCACGAGGGTAGGGAAGGCCATGTCGACCCAAGCGGTGCTGTCTTGGCCATCGGTGGCGTCTTCCAGCATGAGTCCGCTCATGGTGGGGTAGGTGACGTCGGAGATGAGCAAGTCGTGGAAGTTTTCTCCGTCAAATTGCAGCGCGGTAATGGCGCCTCCAGCGTGCACGCCGTCGCGCTCGTTGAGTGCTTCCTCAGTGGGAACGGGCCGGCCTTCCGGGTCGACGACGTTGAAGCTGCAGTCGTGATCGGTTCCGATGAACAGGGTATTGTTCTCGGACCCTTCAGAGACCATTCCATAGCAGCGGTTCGTACAGACCAAATCCAACCCGCATGCCGTTTGTCCAGAAAAGCGGTACAACGAAGAACTCGTCTCCGTGAAACAAATGAAATCGAGGTCGCCGTCGTTGTCTACATCGAAAATGGCCGGCTTGTCGATGGTCAAACACACCAATGGCAATTCTTGTGCACCGGTGCCGAAGTCCCAGCTGGCAGTCAGGGGCACCGCATACGGCTCGAATGTGGGAACGCCCGGTCCTGCCGACGTGTTGCGGTAGACGTGAATGCTGTTTTGGTACCCGGTGAATAGGTCGAGCATTCCATCGCAATCAAAATCGCGCAGCAGCACCCAGTGCTTGAGCGCCGGCCAGCCTTGGCTCCAGTCTGGCCGTTCATTCCAACCTCCGTCCGGGGTCTTTTCGAAAACCAGAATGCGGCCACCGTCACGGTCAAACGCAAACAGGTCCATGTCGCCGTCCCAGTCGACATCAACTTCGGACCACTGCGGTGCACTCATTCCCCCTGTAAAAGGATGCGGCATGGCATTCTCTTGCATCATCACTTCAGGCCCGGCGGTGAGGTTCCAACTCCACGGGGTCTGCCCTTGGGCTTGAAAGTAGAACAAGGCAACGGAAAAAAGTGCGAGGTAGAGTTGACGTCCGTTCATGTGGGCAAGTTATTCGGATTTGTTGATTATATCCCCAGACCTCCGTATACGTGACAGACCGCGGTCGGAATAAGTTTGGGCATGCCGTTATTGAACCGGGAACAATGCCTCTGGGTTGCTTGGGGTATGCTGTGTGTTGGAGCCTCTGTGTTGCTCGCGGCATACGGCCGTCACGGTATGGAGACGGAAGAACTCCAGACGCAGTGGGGCATCGCAGTGGAGTATTTTCGGTTCATGGGATTGGGGCTTGTTGTGATGGTGTTTGTGCGCAACCTACGTGCGGGTATGACCGATCGCATGTGGGCAGAGCGGATGTTGGTCCTCGGCACCGTACTCTTTTCCGGCACGGTGGGCGCCGAGAGCATTGCTCCGGACTCCGACCTGCTGAGTCGAG
>CALGDB010000309.1 GCA_937884175.1 uncultured Flavobacteriales bacterium | reverse complement strand
GGATGCACCTGGGATTCCCATTATTGCAGAATGGTTCAAGTCGAAAGGCTACAAAACGCTTTCAAACGGTAAAATTTTACATAAAAATAAAGACTCAGCGGACGCTTGGAGCGAAAAGCCATGGAGACCCAAGCGAGATTTCCGAGATTATCAGGAAGCGAAAAATCAAATGATTGCATCCACAAAAGGCCATGGCCCTGCCACGGAAAAAGGTTCCAATGACGCCGTCTATGCAGATGATGAAATTTTAGAAAGGAGCTTAAATGATCTTGAAAATCTTGCCAAAACAGACGATCCATTTTTTCTTGCAGTAGGTTTTTTCAAACCGCACCTACCTTTTTGCGCTGCAACTCGATTCTGGGATCTTTACAGCGCTGAAGACATCGGATTAGCAAATAACCGCTTCACACCCGAAAATGCCCCTGAAGCTGCTCTTCATTCTTTCGGTGAATTGCGCGCTTACACGGATATCCCCAATGACGATTGTACTGCTGTGCCTGACTCTACACAAAATCGCCTTCGCCATGGCTACTTCGCATGTGTGAGCTACGTCGACCACCTTGTAGGTCAATTAATATCAAAGCTGAGTGAGCTAGATATTGCTGAAGAAACAATGATCGTTCTGTGGGGAGACCATGGCTGGCAACTCGGAGAGCACAACTTATGGGCAAAACATTGCAACTTCCAAACCTCACTTCAAGTTCCACTAATTATCAAATACCCTAACCAAACAGAAAATGTAAGAGTTAAACAGGTTGTCGAATTAATAGACCTATATCCAACCCTCTGCGAGGCCGCTGGTATCGCCTCACCAAAGCACATCCAAGGAGTTGACCTTAAAAAGTTGACGAATAGCTCAATTCGGACGAAAAGATTCGAAGCATTTTCGAAATTTCATGGTGGGGAAACGATAACGACAAGCGAATACAGCTACACGGAATTTCGGGGAAAGCAAAATTCTCACTTACGCGGAACTATGTTATACGACCTTCGCTCAGACCCCGAAGAAAATCATAGTGTAGCGGGAAAATCCGGATACGCAGAAATTGAGGAAAAACTGAAAAGCCGTCTCGATTCACTCCGAATCAATGCCGGCATTCCAATTCTTGAACGATAGCACTCCTAATCTCAAATGTTAGTTGACAATGACCACATGAAAGGCCCCGAGCATTCGGAGAGGCTTTTTCACTTTTAGTAATAGATTCACTATGCACGCAAAAATCACGACCGACCGCGGCACCATGACCGTGGAATTCTTTGAAAAAGACGCACCGAACACAGTCGCCAACTTTGTCAAACTCGCGAAAGACGGCTTCTACGACGGCCTGAAGTTTCACCGCGTCATTCCCGGATTCGTGGCACAGGGAGGCTGCCCCCACGGCATCGGCAACGGCGGTCCCGGTTACACCATCGACTGCGAATTGGACGGCGATAACCAGCACCACGATTTGGGTGTGTTGTCCATGGCGCACGCCGGTCGCAACACTGGTGGTTCGCAGTTCTTCATTGTGCACAGTCGCGAAGCGACGGCGCATTTGGACCGCAATCACACGTGCTTCGGCAAGGTGAGCGAAGGGCTGGACATCGTAACGCAAATCGCACAGGGCGATACTTTTTCAATAAGTATTATCGAAGACTAAATAAATTTTATGTCGAGAATAGAAACTAAGCCAGCATGACAAAAAAAATGCAAAGGGGGTGGATTTACCACCCCTTCTGCGTTTCTCATATAGCTACGTAGCTTCAATACGTAATAGAGTCAGTACGATTCTCAATAATTTCTGCTGCTTGGAAACTCTCCCTGCTATCGCTTTCTTTAGGCCATGAGCAAGTTCAATGCAATTCTACTTCTAGTCTGTCCGCTTTTTTGTGCAGCGCAGTTGGTCCCCGAAGCGTCATCGTATAACGAGGGTGTTGTCTGGGAATCAGTGTTCACAGAGGGACCAGAAGGAAAAGTCAACCGCGGACTGGTTGATACACAAGGGCACGCAGTGTGTGTGTCCATGCCCGAAGGTTCAGCACGGGTTCATAAAGTCAACGGCGAGGATGGTAGTCTGATTTGGGAAGCAACTTTCACTGATCGCCTAGGGCTTGGAATCGCAGAGATCGTCGGTGACGACGGCGAACCGGACTATGTCATTACTGGCGGAGCAGGGGCCACTCAAGAATGCTGGTTGGCCCGTATTGAAGGGGCAAATGGGAACGTCATGTGGGAAACAATTTTGGATGAACCCGGCAACAATTGGGAGTTCGACGGTCTGCGCTCTGCCATGGTAGGCGATGATGGCTACATCTATGCATCTGGGTTCACCGGTGGCGATGAACCGAACACCGTTTTTGTCGTTTTCGCTGGTACAGAAATCGTTGTAAAAGCTAACCCAGTTAATGGAGAAATCGCATGGACATCGTTACTCCCAGCCTCCGAATATGGATTAGCTACCGTGCAAGACGCAAACGGAAATTTGTACACCGCCGGGGTGATGTACGATGAAGGTTGGTGCATTACCAAACGATCCGTGGAAGGTGAGGTACTGTGGACCACGTTTCTTGAGGCCACAACAGAAATCTATCCCTACGATTTGGCAATAAGCGAAGACGACCGATTGTACTACGGAGGGCACCGTGGCAGAGAGGGCGCAGGCGATCCTTTCGACTATTCTTGTGCTGCACTAGACACCAATGGAGAATTGATTTGGCTCAACCATTACGCAAACCCCAGGGGGTACAGTCTTTCGCACATCAGAAATGAACTTTACGGAATTGAAGCTGGGACAGACGGCATCTACATGTTTGGTGGCTCGGGGGATGAAAGCGGCTACAGTGAAACGAATCAACCTTTCCCATCATCCGATGTTTGGGTGGGTTGGGTGCTACATGCGAATTGGGGAGGTGACATCTCGGATAGCCATGTTTTTTGCCACGATGGTGTGAATTCTGCGACGGAATACGGGGCCCTCATCGACGGAGGGTTTTTCATTTTCAATGATACCGATGCGGGAGGAGATACAGAACTGGGGGTCATGAAAATTCTGAATGGAAGCAATCCTTCCGATCAAACAGCAACCTCAGACGCGGGGGGTTATGATTTTGAAATTTTTCCGAACCCGAACAACGGACATTTTCGAGTTTCAGGGCTCAGTCCCAATGAGCAAACTGAAGTACACCTCTTCGATACACAAGGAAAGCTAGTTTACGCCAAAACTATCATCGCCAAGAGTGTTCAAATTGATTTATCGGCACTGGGCATTGGCCCTTATTTCGTGCGCATCGCGCCTGTAGGACACAGCGCTTCACACCATACTGTGATTATCGAATAATAAACGGCACGCTGAACCTACTAACTTCATTTAATCCAAGCGATTCCAAACGCCTCTGGACTTTACGGATTCAGCGCGTCGAATCCGATATGTTGTGGAAACATGGCAAGGATGAACTTCGTTTACGAAAGAATTCATTTTAACGGAACGCCCATTAGTCATTCAAGCGAATCAGAAGGAACCCTTTCGGCAATAGGTCATCACGTTCGACGGGTTCGACCTCATCTTTCAGCCAGTTTATCATTTACAATCCGAAAATCAAAAAACGGAAGACCGCATCGCTGCAATCTCCCGTTTGGTACCCGGAGCGGGACTTGAACCCGCACGACCCTTCGGGTCAACAGATTTTAAGTCTGTCG
>CALGDB010000308.1 GCA_937884175.1 uncultured Flavobacteriales bacterium | reverse complement strand
CAAATGGAGAGGTCGTCATTGACCCTAAAGGCACAGGAGCAATCGTGCTTAAGTCCAACACAATAAAGATGGAGGGCGATGGCAGCGTAGACCTGAGCGTGCTGAAGTTCTTTGAAGCACCCCTCTTGGAAGGCAACTACGTCGGACTCAAAGGCCCGCTCTCGGTTGCTTCTGATGTCGAGTTCACACTACCAGGATCCGATGGCACAGCCAACCAAGTCTTGAAAACGGATGGCAATGGCACCTTGTCCTTTGCAACTTACTTACAGCAGTTTTCGCCTACAGTAAACGGGGCGTTCACCATTACTTCCGCAGCAAGTGGCACATTGAAGGCACGGCTGAGGCTTTACGACGACGATGGTAGCAACTATGCGCAATTCCAAGTGCCCAATGACTTGGCAGCAGATTACACTCTGACTCTCCCTGCTAATGACGGAGACGCCAACCAAGTTCTACAAACTAATGGCTCCGGGGTGTTGTCGTGGGTAGACCAGTCTTCAGGCGGCAGCAGCACCAGTGATGGCTGGCATGGCAGCACATCACAAATCAAAGTTCTGCCATCAGAGTTTGCGTCCGGTTTAAACGTCGGTCGCTCCGTAATGGCCGTTCGCATCAAGGATGATACAAGCAATACTCTTGGCGCGGTAGTCGACGTGAGCACAGGTAAGGCTTTCGCTTTCGTAGCAATACCTGATGGGTACAAGGCGGTATCGGTTAAGATTACACTTGACTCGGTGGTAAGTGGTGGTGCGAAAGTATCTCATTACAGTATGACTGACGGAGCCATTACGAACAGTCAAACTATGGCGACCAATACCACGGTCAATCTCACATCTCAGTTGACCTCAAGTGCCACCAACGCCTTGGCAATACAAGTGTCGCCCGGCTCAACTACTAATATGATACACGGCGCAATCGTCGCTATCCAAGCAGTTTAATCATACCATGTCTCATTACAATGTCTTTGAATCTTGGTAGCTTACAACATCATGCTGGATAACCTATCTCACTTTGAGTTTTTGACAGTGGCTGGAGCATTAGTGGCTGCATGGGTTAAGTTCCAGTCCGAAATCAGCCGCTTGAGTGCCCGCGTTCACGCCTTGGAATCAGACAACCAAGAGTTCAAGAACAACGTCAAGCAATTGCTACAAGACATTCAAGAGATTAAGTTGCTCTTAGCCAAGAACAAGGTGGAGTAACTTACCTTAAATTACAATCAAAACACACATGATTGATTTCCTTATTCAAAACTGGGCCGAGCTTCTCGTGGCTTTCATGGCTTTTGCAAAAGTCGTTGTCAACCTCGTCCCCTCGGAAAAGCCTATCCAAGTTTGGGCTTGGGCCGACATCCTCATCAATGCCATCGTCAATGACGCAAGGAAAGAAAAAAAAGATTGACTTGACTGGGGTGCCATATTACCCCTACTTCAAGGAAATCATCATCCACCACACTGCCACTCCATCTGAAAAGAAGTACGATGTAGAGTGGTGCCGCGCACTGCACCTTGGCAAGGGCTGGTCAGACATTGGGTATCACCTATACGTCGAGGCCGACGGATCAATCAGCATGGGAAGGCCGCTGCACAAGCGCGGCGCTCACTGTAGTGGTCGCAACATGATGTCTTTCGGCATCGCCTTTGTCGGTGGCCTCAAAGATGGAGAGCCTACAAACACCTTGACCCCCAAACAACGGGAGGCACTGGTTGCGTGCATCGCTGAGTTGCGCAAGCTTACTGGCAAAGAGTTGCCTGTGTACAGCCATAGAGACTTTAAGGCTACCTTTTGTCCGGGGTTTGACGCAAGCAAAGAAGACTGGACACCGAAAAAAGATGTCAGAACACGAAATCCAAAGCGAGTTCGTAAGACTGATCCAGGAGCAGTATCCTGACATCCTCTTCTGCGCGACAGTGGGAGGCGCCCGTATGCGCATCTCCGAAGCGAAGAAGATTAAGAAACAAGGCTACAAGAAAGGTATCCCTGACATCCTCTTTTACGAGGCCCGTCAGGGATACTTTGGTTTAGCCATAGAGGTCAAAAAGAAAGGAGGCCGACCCAGCCCTTTTCAAATACAATGGCGGGACGACCTCCTCCGGAGGGGATACCAGTCAGCAATCTGCAAAGGTCTCGACGAATGTGTCGAGGTGTTCAACACCTACTTCAAGCTTCAACTTCAACCAACGCTTTGTGCAAGTTGATGGAGATGGTATACCCCAATGTGTTCGACCACTTCTCTAACGTGTCAAGCTTGGGAATCTTCAATCCTCGCTCGTACTTGGAGAGAGTAGACTTATCGATGTCCGACAAGTCTGCCATGATGTTCAAGCTGACGTTCTTCTCCTTACGGATGTCGTGAAGTGTTGTGCAAATATCTAAGATTGTTTTGCTCATCATGGGTCTAAGATAGGACAAAAGGTCAATCAATCCAAGTCACCTTGACTTGAAAAGCTTCAGGAGGATCCGCATCAGCACTTTCCGGCCACATGTCCATGACTCTCTTCACGACAGCAGGTGACAAGAAAAACTCAACGACCTCATGCTCTTCCACCACATAGTCAGCCCGTGGCTTGCCTGTAACTGGACAGCGGCCAGCGTTAATTTCTAAGAACTTCAAATCCTTAGACGCTCTGACGTGGATGATGGTGGGGACTATGTTCATGTTTGTCTGCGCTCGATGATGTAAGCAGATGTGAGCAGGGCAACGTATGCAAAAGCAATGCAGTAGGCTACTACTTCCATTGGTTCGGGGGTTGTTCGGAGAGGTGATACAAAAAGTCTCCTACATCAATCTGCCCATTGCCATTGTAGTCAAAGGCCGCCGCGTCCGAGTCCGGAGGTGGTGTAGTCCCCCAAGCTTGAAGGATGAGAAGCAGGTTCATGATGTAAGTAGACCACATATATTTTCTACGAATTCAACCCGGCAATTGTTACAAAATCAAAGGGTAAGCTTTGGCCTTTACCTTCTTGCTATGCAGCGTCATGTCCAAGACGTAACAGCCGAGCGGCTTCGGCGGTGCGCCCCGCATAATGTGCCATCCTTTCGTTCCGTCTCCGTACTCTTCTTTATAGCATGGAGTGCGCACATGCAGCACCTCACGAAGCACAGGTGTGTGGTTGTTTGTCAAGTCTTCTACAACGTGCGTCATCACATAAGACTCGTGAACGTGTCCTGATGTGTACAGGTCAGCGCCCTGGATCGACGCCATGGCTCTCTGATTCTGAATGACTCCTTTGGTAACAACGCCTCCTCCACCACTGCCGTGGAAGTACTTCATCTTATAGCTCATGCCATTGCCGCTCTTGGGCATGTAAAAGCTCCACACTACCCAGCCTCCATAACCACCAAGGGTGATGTCCGCGCCACGGGCATTCAGGCCATCGACAAGGCGCTCCAGCAAGTCGGTCTCACAGTTCTTGAGGATAGCTGTCTCGTGGTTGCCATAGCCAATCAGCCTAATGTTCTTGGCATACGGCTCAAACCAGCTCACCGCTGTGCTGACTAAGCTGTCGAGGTAGGTGTTTGTGTTATGCTCCTCACGGATGTCGCCTTTCATCCGGCGGCCATCGTAGCGCCCTTGCATGGCGCAGAATAAATCTCCATTGATGAAGATGTCCAAGTCATGCTCAAGGGCATAGTCGAGGTCTTTCTTCAATCTCTTACGGTCGCACTTTGGGTTGTCCCAGTGCAGGTCAGACATAAGTAAGGCCCGGTAGTTATCTCCGGGCCTGTACTCAATCTTGTATACTTTGACTGCTTGCATGCTCAAACATTGAGGCGGTGATTGGGATGATGCTGATACCAGCAAGCGCAACAGCTTCCCAAGAAATGCCCTCAACGATGATGACCTCACAGGCAGTCATAGCTAAGATGCCGCCAATCGTCCTCTTTGCACTCCATCTCCGTAGATCACCCTTTGTCTTGAAGACGTCGGAGAAGTTGAATGACTTGAGCAGACTGGCAACTATAGGCTTCATTCGAGATTTGCTACACGTTTAATCCACTTGGCTAATGCCCTTTGAGATGGCGCGTAGTCGTAGTTCACATCCAGCTTGTTCATTTCAAACGTCGCTGTAAGCTGCTCATATCGAGCCATATCTAAGTCTGAAGATAAAATCTCGACCTCGTAATCTTCGTGAACATTGTCCTCATAACGGCATAGCTCCAGCAAGTAGAGCAGCCTCTTCTTCATCTGCTCGGTCGGGCGTCCGGCATCTTCAGCCCGCTCAAACAAGTCGTCTATCCAGTCATCACTCATCTTGCACCCCTTCGTCCTCGGAGTAGACTCCGTGTTCATACAAGCCAACAAGCTTCAACACCACCCTTGCCAGCGCCCGCTTCTCAGCAGTCATGACGTAGTAGGTGTTCTTGCAGTTCTCCGGACCTGCCTCACCGTAGGTCTCAACCTCGATGTGAGAGTCTTCCATGTGCCCCAAAGCCTTGATGACTACAAAGTCGCGCTCCATCTTTATCTCCTCGAAGCGCACGGTGATTTGCTTCTTAGCCTGGATCTTCTCAATCCCGCTGCGTGTAATGATGATGAAATGCTTATGGGTGAAAACGTCGTCAGAAGACAGTCCGTTCTCTTCAAATAGCTTGCGCATCTCTGCGCGTTTTGTTTCACTCAGTTTTGCCATATCGTGTGTTTATTGGTTTCTAAATTTATCGAGAGCTTGTATAGCTCTGATGACCGCCTCCATGAACAACGGGTCCATCTCAAACAACTCCAAAAACATGATGGTGATTTGGGCCTCAGTCCCATTACTCAGCACAGTCAGGAAGTCTGAGTTAGGAGTGTGTAGATGACTCATGCCGGGATGGTCTTCCCTGCTATCATCCCGCTCAACCAACAGCTCCTCCTCATCAGGGTTTGCTTTGATTCGGATGTACAGGTAAGCTTGGCGCTCGTCCTCCTTTGCCTCTTCTAACAGGATTTCGACATTGTCGTCAATCCCGTCGTATTCGTCGTTCACGCTAAAGTCTTCGGTCATACTGTAAATTGTTCTGCGATGCTGTTCTTCAAGCTGCGAATCTGCTTTGCCATCGAGGCATTGCGGTCCGTCAGCTCCTTGTTCTCCATAGACACCTTCAAGTTTAGTGTCCGCTCGGCATTGATGCTGCTCTTGTAAGCATCAAGCTGTTGTTCTAAGAAGAAGCATTGATCCAGGATTTTGTATAGCTGGTCGCGCATCTTGGTTGCCGCCTCCAAACACAGCTTGGGGTCAGGGGTCTCATCCATCTCCAGTTGCGCGTCTATAGACATCGCCATGCCGTGAGCTTGACTGCGGTCAGCCATCCGCTCCAAGTCGCTAATGTCTGCTGTCCGAAACGGTATCGGTCTTTCATAGTTCTTCATTGCGTGAATCGATTTGATTTGCGGGAAAGAAACAACTTGGCCCGACCAAGCTTGCCACTGCCCTTTGGTTTTGTTTTCTGATTGATAACCCACGTCTCGCCATCGCGTATCTCCTCTTCGCCCTCGCGCATCTTCTCACCTGCTGGAGGCCGATAGACTAAGAGCATGGTGAATGCCCGGCGATACCATGCCTGACCACCTGCCCACTCTTGCGGCAAAGCTGGTTTTTGATAACGCTTCCCACTGACGGTGGTGCTGTCCGCGTGGAGCTTGGCGATGTGGTTGACCACGATGTCAATGCGGTCCCACATCTTGCTCTCCTGTCTCACCCTCTTCAGTTCGCTCGTCAGCCACACGTCTTCCCGGCCACCCGAAGTGGTCAAGTCGCGGTGTGCGTCGTTCCATGGGTCGAGGACAGTAGTGTCGTACTCTATGCATGAACAGGCGTCGTAGAAATCGGCAGGTGAGAAGTCGTGCTTGATGGCATCCGGATCGTAGAAGACGAAATGCTTTTCGACCCAGTTCAAGGCCACCTCGAACTCCTCGTCCTCCATGCATTCTTGAGGCTGCCCGCGAAAGTTTTTTTTTCGGGCGGGCACACCGACATGCATCTCCGCAAGGTCGATTGCCAGCTCTTCCGGGCCGCCTTCCTCTCCCATGTACACAAAGTGTTTCCAATTGTATTTCTCGCTCCAAGTAACCAGCAGCCACTTTACAAATAGCGACTTACCATGATGAGGCGCACCAGCAATGAAAAGCGGGTAGCCTTTGCGTGGAGCGTATAGGTCGTCCAGCTCCGCAAGCCCTGTCTCACATGCAGCTTCTCGGCTTTCGTTTCGGAGTTCGTAGAGTTGTGGCCGTAAGTCATGGACCGTTTTAATTGTATCCATCATACGCCAGTAAATTCTTCGTCTAAGCTAACCTGCCCGGATGGCGTACCTGTGATACGTGATAAGTTCAGGTACTGCTCGAATCTTTCACCAAACAAGGTGTTAGGACGTAGATGAGTTTTCAGCTTCGGGTCAGACCGCCAAGCATTCGCCCTGTCCTTGATGACGCTCACATATGGCATCATTTCCGTGTATCCTCTTTCGTACCAGTGACGCACCTTATGCCGAACGTCCTCCTGTTTGTACTGGGTGCCCAACTCGTGATTAAGCACACGGGTGACCTCAATCGCAAGCTGGTCAAAGTCCCCCTTCATGTCATCACAAAAAAGGAAGGGAAGCCGTTGCCTCCCTCCCTCGTTAACCAAAAAACGTGCAATGCCCTGAGCTACTGCGGTATCCAAATTTAAGTCTTTAATGACTTGCGGCATAGGCTGCCCCAAGTGAAGTTTCACCAAAGCCTTCAACACCTTCAGTTCCTCTAACGGGAATTGCGCCAACTCATTGAGGTCAACTTGTATTCTCATCAGAACGGCAGGTCATCAGCAGATGTTGGAGCAGATGACTTGGCGGGCGCTTCACTGCGATCGCGGTTCCAGTCTTTGCCATAGCCGACGATGTCGCCCTTGACGCCCTTATCGTAT
>CALGDB010000307.1 GCA_937884175.1 uncultured Flavobacteriales bacterium | reverse complement strand
CCTTCCTGATCCATATAGACCACTCCATCGTAAAGCATTTCGGGCAAAAACGACGCATCAATCCCTGTCCAGGCTTGCGAGTGGACCAATTGGCTAATACCGAGAAGGGATAGCACCACTGCAAAACGAATCATGATTGAAAGATACACTACAGGGTGGTGCTAGACACCGTAGGTGCATTAAGGAAGTTTGAAGAGGTTTTCAACGCTGCAAGGTGTGTCGTGGATATTGCTCAACGCGCTGCTAGCTTAGAATGCCTCCCCGATGAAGAAATAAATCCCACTCCCCTGCGCCGTAATGGCCCAGTCAAGTCGGGTGTAAATATCCTTTTCTGGAAAAATTAAATAGCGAAGTCCTGCCCCACCGGCTGGGAGGAATTGGTTCCATTCAAATGAATAGTTGTCACCAAAAACCTGGCCCATCGCCATGAAGACGCTGGCGCCTACCCGTGAGGAAAAAGAAAAAGGCAAAATGCGGTACTCGACCTGGCTTGCCACCAAATGCTTATCCCGGTATCTTCCCGTGTAATATCCACGCATCAGGCTTTCTCCTCCCATGAGCGCCAACATGTTGAAGGGCGGATTGCCTGATGTGAATTGACTGTAAAGTTGAATGGCCAAGACTGTATTTTCTTGTATGGGTCGGTAAATACGGGTATCTGCGATGTAAGATATGAAGCTGAAATCACGCCCGTCGCGTGAGGGATAGTTTATAAAGCCCCATTCGCTATACAGCCCTTTTCGCGGATTCATGGCATTGTGGATGTTGTTGTAAATCATACCCAATCCCACACCCAAATTACTGGATCCCATGCTCCCTACCTCGGGCGGCAGGAAGCCTTCTGCTGTGTTTAGGTATTCAACGCCGCTCAGGCGTTGGTAATCTAGTTCTAGTCCACAGTACAAAGACGGCCACGTCTCACGCATGATCCTTTCTCGTATGAGCAAATATTCTCCGTCAATTACACTTTGAATCTCTGCAGGGCTGTCCCTTCCTATGCCGTAATAAAAC
Source organism: uncultured Flavobacteriales bacterium (assembly GCA_937884175.1). Lineage (GTDB taxonomy): Bacteria > Bacteroidota > Bacteroidia > Flavobacteriales_D > Sanyastnellaceae > UA16. The sequence continues at coordinate 5,813 of CALGDB010000307.1, read as the reverse complement.
AGCGGGAAACTTTGGTAGCGAGCTTTCCCGTAGAAAAACCACTTATTTGCATCGCTGTACAAAGCGTGGTCAAGCCACAGGCCATATTGTTTCTCCAAGGTAAAAAAGGCGAATGACTTGACCTCGCTCAAGCGGTTCTCTAGATTCCGATTTGCAGAATACACATACAGGCTCGAGACACCGAATTCCCAGCTGGTCTCAGGCGCATACGCGAGGGTGGGATAGTTAATGAATTTAGACGCAGTCGAATCTTCCTCTTGACCAAAAACACCTTCGAAGTAACGCCTTAAAATTCCGTTAGTTTCATTCTCATTCTGTCCCAAACAGCTGGTCGAAATACCAACCAGCAAGATGACCAATGTAAGTTGTAGCCTCATGAAATTCTTTCGTCCAGCAATGTACGTTCGATGTTGAGGCGAAAGACCGTTCAAACTTGAATGTGAAATTGAAAATGCTGCCTTGACGCAAATGCACTTTCTAAATTACTTTTCCCCAAAAATTGTACGATGAGTCGTTTATTCCTCCTTGCCTCTTTCTCTCTCGCCATTCTCGTAGGCTGCAACTCCTCCTCAGATTCTACAACCGGGACAGTCACAGAACTTTCTGACGACGAACGATTGGAAAGGGACCTAAAAATGTATGAGCAGGTCTGGTTCGATTTCCTGAACAACGGGGATACGCTCGCGGTGAGTGCGGAACATTTTACAGAAGACGTAACGATCATAACCGACCAGGGAAACATCGTTGGTATTGAAGGTGTTCGTCAGTTTTACATGAATTACCTCAATGGTTTTTCCGAAATCGAGTTCACCATTGTCGATGCCTTCGGCCAAGGCGACAAAATCGTCAAGCATTGGAATTTCAAAGGGCTTCACACCGGAAACTTTTTTGGAATTCCGGCAACAGGCAACAGGTTGGACCTGTCAGGGACTACACTGGTCACCATGCGTGAAGGCCGAGTCGCAAGTGAACAAGACTTTTTTGACATGAAGTCCATGCTGGACCAATTGCAAAAGGCCAGTGGAGAAGTGAGCGTTGATGATTACGCTCCCGGTACACTTTGATCTCCCAAGTTGAGTCCGAGTGCTTCGTCCACCGCAGCATTGAGCTCGATTTGGATGCCATTGTACAACTTGAGAAAGTAGAGCTTGTTCTTGAGATAGCCCAGTAGCAATCGCAAGTTCGCTTCGAATCGGGGGTCTGTGGTTATAGCCGAATGCAAAAGCTTCGCGTAACCTGACAAATCGATGGAGTTATTCTCCTTGGCCAGTAACAGTTCGGGATGAGCCTCAATCAAATACGGCAAGAAACTCTTCTTCAGTTCCTGCTCGTAATTGACAGAGGTATGCATGTATCGCTGGAACGTATTGTGCAACAATCCCAGCTTCTCATTTACTTTTTCTGACTTGATATATTTCAGTGCTCCTGCATGAATGATACTCTGGTATTGATTCATGGGCGGCTCGAATACTCGGTAAAAGGTCATCACAAACTCAATTCTTGCCTTGCTCGAGGTCAACGAGTTCAAGCTTTCTATGTTCAGGTCCTCCAACAACAGCGCTTTGAGAATATCGATGTCGTCTCGGTAATTGTCCATTCGCTCATTGCAGTAAATTTCAATTTCAGCGAGTTCAGAATGAAGGCTTTGAAGCACCTTGATCCGTTCATTTTCATCCGAGCGCTCTACGGCCAATTGATTCAACCAGAAAGACACCGTAATCCCCAGAACAATCACAAAGAACTCCAGTGAATACTTGACAAATAATCTTTTCGCATTCATTGAATCGAATTTCGATTAAAAAACCCAACGCACCACATGAAGCCACTCAATTTGATGCATTCACAGCTGAATCGCAGCCTTCAAAACAACTTATGTAGGACCCATGATGTGTGGGTATGTGCCCCCGGAGGCTCGACAAAAAAAGCCCTGGATAACTTCCAGGGCTCTTGCGCAGAGATGTCGCAATGTAATGAAGCGGATTGACGAGGTTGTCACTCGGATGCATTGGCAGCTGCATAGGCAGCGGATTCTGCATTTTGGGCATCCTCACTCCAATACCCGTGCAGCTCAGCGATGACACCGTCTTGCCACTTATAACTGAAGTGTCCCCGGTTAGAGTAACCCTCACCGGTTGTTTGGCCGTTGCCCGTCCAGGTGAACCAGGCACGTGACCAAACCGACCCATCGCTCCAGTACTCGGTTTGGATGCTTGCATCATCAATGGCAATTTCACTGTACAAGGCATCGTGGTGCATCTTAAAGCCACCAATCAGGTTATCACGGCCTGAGAATTCGACGTTATTGATTTTGCACAGCACATTCTCAGCATACATGTCCATAACGTCCCACTCGTTGAGGACGTACTTGTCAAAGAGCAGCTCAATTTGAGCGGATCGATCATCGTCTGTGGAAACGACGGATTGTTCTGTGGACGCAGAACCTTCTGGAGGCGTGCAGCCAAACAACATGGCCACGGCACAAATCGAAAGGATGAAAAAAAGTTTATTCATGGGTTGAGATTTATGGATGAAAAGAACGAATTCGCAACCATTGAATCAATTGATTATGAATGAAATGTTAATTATTTTTCATATCCAAATTTCAATTCATCGAGCGCTGGCATAACCCATGAACGAAGAACAGCAAGGCCTGACTTTTGTCCCGTACACACCCGCGTACCGACAAGCCTTTTTTGACCTGAATGCGGCGTGGCTGAATGCCTACTTCCTGCTCGAGCCTTTCGACATCGAGGTGCTTTCCGATCCTGAAAAAATGGTGATCGCGCCCGGCGGGGCCATCTATGTCGGTCTGCTAAAAGGTGAAGCCGTTGCGACGTTTGCGCTGACGCCTCAGGGCGAAGGCAAGGTGGAATTGAACAAAATGGCCGTTGATGAGGAGCACCGCGGCAGGGGGTATGGTCACCAAATGATGGAATTCATCCTGCGCGTTTGCCGCCAGCGAGAGGTGCACACGCTGGAGCTCTACTCTCACACATCACTAAAACCCGCAATCCACCTCTATGAAACGTACGGTTTCGAGCCCGTGCCTGTCCCGGTCGACTGCGTGTACGACCGAGCAGACATCCGCATGCAGATGACGTTGTGACGGCAGCAGACCGTCACTCCACTGCCCGGAAGACCTTGCGCACTTGGCCATTGGAAAGCCGCTCAATCACGAGTTGTCCGGCCGCATTGGCTGGACAAGGACGCCCCAACACGTCCCACGTGCTTTGCACAGTTGTCTCATCCGATGGCCGGGCGGGCTCGATGCTCAACGGCAAGTTGGTATTGCACGTGCTTTCGAAAAATTCCCACGCCACCAGGCTCGCATCGATGTCCATGTTGCCCCACGCGCCAGGCCAATCGTGGCCGCCCCCAATTACTTTGTAAAGTTCCAGCCGCGGACAGGCCGTTTCGTTGGACCACACCATCGCCTCCACCTCGCTGCCGTCGGTCGCATCGGTGTTGGGCAGCTCCTCCGTGCCTTCACTGACCAATCCAAATAGGTCCACGAAGAAATCCATGGTCTCCGGAATGCTCGGGTATGCCCCCCAACCGTCTTGGTTGGTGGGATCGCCATCGTAGTAAGTCACATCGTCCTCTGTGCCGTGAATTTCGAGGATGTTGGTTGTCGAATACGGAGTACAGGCATCCATGATGTCTTGCATGATCATGCCCGCAACTGGTGCCACCGCCTGAAACACCTCTGAGGCCTGACACGCCAACATATAGCAAAAGTCACCCCCGTTTGACATTCCTGTCCCATACACCGCCGTCTCGTCCAGCGCGTAGTTTGCTTGCAGGTAGTTGTTTAAGGCAAGCGTATAGGCCACATCGTCCACGTTCTCATTGAATTGAAAGTCATACCCCACGTTGAAAAAGGTATTCCCGTATGAATCATCGGTTCCCTGCGGGTAGCATACCGCGAAACCGAATTCATCTGCTAGCGCATTGAACCCCGAATACTGCATGATGCCATTAGCGCTGCCCGCATACCCGTGAAAGACGAACACCAATGGGCAATCCGCAGGTGCGGACTCGGGATGGTAATAAATATACTGCCGTTCCCACACCTCCGAATTGACGGTGTGCTCGAAGGTTTCTAAGTAAACGCAACTGCCGTCGTCGGTGTTAGCACCTTGAACAAAATTCAAGGCGTCCGCCTCGGTACATCCCGGCAAACTCGTTTCGCACGCGTCTTCCCCAACTTGGAACGCGAGGTAGCCCGAATGGCCATCGTCTAGCGTGAACGTATCTGGAAACCCTTCGAGGGGCAGCGAGCTGGAGATTTCGCCTCCATTCCATCCATCGCCCCACGAGTCAGCGACTGAAAAAAAGTAACATCCATCCTCCAGACAGAGTACTTGGTCTGACGTCGTCCAGTTCGAATCACCTTGGAACGATGCAATCAACAACGGTTCGCTGCCGTCCAACGCATGGAAGAGTTCCCAGGACATTTCATCGCCCCATTGGGCGGTTGAAGTTTGAATGCTAACCTCCGTGAACTCACATTGCGAATAAGATTGGAGAGAAACAAAGCAAAAAAGAACCTGGAACCATTTCATAGTGTGGAAATCTTGAAATAAGAGAACGATGGATGAACTGCAATATATACAGGAGGACCGTCCGCTCCTCTCAGTCAAAGAAAATACGATGGCCAAATGTGACGATTACGGCCGAATAAGCACTTAACTCCGACCCAGTTCCCGCTTCAATCGTCCAGTACCAATCGCTGCAAAGCAAATTTTGACGTGTTTTTCCTTTCCGTTCTAAGCGCTTCATCTTACGTTTAGGAAGGTCCCGTTCACATCTATTGGTGGGAAAGGATTTCTGTAGATAAAGGTGCATCGGCCAAAGTCGAATTCCGAAAGAAGTCGTGCTACCTGTACTCGGGTTTACTTTTCCAAACCCTACTTTGGCTGTGGCCAATGTGACGGCGATACCAGCCTCAGCCTCAAAGAAAATACGCTCATCTCTGAAAGTGCGTACCCCACCAAGAAAGGAGCACCCGGGTAAAAAACCACCCAAATCAGGTAACCAAGTAACCCCCAAATTGGAATCAAAATATCCCTGTATGTCTCCGCTCGAGTAGGTTTGACCGTAGGCGGATTGACAGACAAGAATGAAAAAAATGGGGAAGATCCGTTTCATGTCACGACGGTCTTAGTTGGTTAATCTCTAACGTTTGAAATGCTCGTCACGAAAACGACAACAACATACGATTTGCTTCAAAGCGCGCGCCATTTTACTTACCTCATCACTGCATGCACGTCGCGCATTGCCCTTTCAGCAGCACCTGGGCCTCATCAACACGGCCTTGATTCAAAGTCGGCACAACCACTTGCTGCTCTATACAAACGACTTGACTGCATGAAGTACATTGGAAGTGAGCGTGGCTATGAACGTGGCCGGATTGGCTACATCCCCTGCATAGCGCATAAAACTTGATGTTCTCAGAAGCAAGGAAAGAATGCAAAACTCCATCGTCTTCGAGCCGATCCAGCAACCGATAAACGGTAGATCGGTTCACATAAGCTGGCAAGCGATCCATCAGGAGGTGGGCAGACAGCGCCTCCTGAGTGTCACGGAATGCATCGAGCACCAATTCAAGGTTACGTGTCTTTCGGTGTACGCCCATGGTCAATAACTAATGCGACTCTGTTGCAATAATGAAATTTCACGCTAATTTCGTTACTCATTCTGATTCTATGGCATCTTTTTCCCTTAAAGCGGATTCTATTGGAGCGGCAGCCAGCTTTCTGTGCATGATTCACTGCTTGGCTACGCCTTTCCTGTTTGTTGCACAAGCGTGT
>CALGDB010000306.1 GCA_937884175.1 uncultured Flavobacteriales bacterium | reverse complement strand
CTGCAGCGTCGGCGCCTTGACCGGCCATGCCTTTCACGACGGTTCCGGCCTCAATGGTGAGTGCCTGACCGTTGTTAACGAATACGTAGCCGTCAAGCAGGTACGTATTGTTGCATGTCCAAGTGGAAGTGCCTACACCAGAACCGTCATCGGCAACAATGACTTCAGTTCTGTCAGCGAGCGGGGGACAGTCACATTGGGCCTGCGCAACGACGGTTGCGGTGAGCGCCAATACTGCCATAAACAAGTGCTTCATAACAATGATGATTTGGTTGAGGATTAATTACAATTCGTCCCCAAAATTCAGCGCTTGATACCCTTGTTAATGTTTTTCAGATGTTACGATTTAATGTCGTTTGGTGTTAAGTCTTGGAGCGGAATTTTACTCTAGCGTTAAGGAAATATTTCCTTCGCTTCCATTATGTTAACTACTTGCCGGTTTACGGGATTCACAAAAATCCAGCAAGGTAAAGCAGCCCCCCAGCCAACGTCAGTTTTTGCCACGCCGAGACGGAGGCCACTTGATTTCGAGCTAGCTGGATGTGCACGGCCAAGAAGGGAAGGGCGAAAAAGAGCGGCGCCAATGGTCGGTGAACCAAGGTGATGGACGCCCACCAGGTAACCCCAATCATGACCCACCCGACAAAATGCATTCGGTGAAGCAATGACTTGGTTCGCTTTGGGCCCCATCGCACGGGCAAGGTATCGTACCCAGCTAGCGCATCGCCCTCGGCATCTTGCCAATCCTTTGTGATCTCTCGCAGCAACGTGATGTAGGCAGAGAGCACCACATAGCCGAGCAGGATGTTGCCCTCCGTAGTCTTGAATAACTCCAGCCATTGGTCGAAAGAACGGGATTCCAGCAGCGCCAAGCACCACAGCGGCAATTGCCCTACGGACAATGCGATGACGAGGTTGCCGCGAAGGAAGCGCCGTTTAAACCAAGGGGAATAGCCCCAAAGTAGAACGCCCAGGATGACAATCCAGAGGGCGGGCACAATGCTCCTTGCAGCTGCTGCAATGCCGAAGCTGGAGAGCACGGAAATCCCAGTGAGCATGTAATTCAGAGCCAGGGTTTGCCGACGGGTGATGACCCGTCCAACAAACGTTCGGTCGGGTCGATTGATACGGTCTTCGGCCACGTCGAAGTAATCGTTGATGACATTGGCACCCGCAGCCAAAGCCGCCATGGCTAATGTGCCGAGCGCGAAAATGGCTTGTTGGTGCGGCGGCAGCTCACCATCAAAAGTGGGGAGGAGCAAGGATTCGGTAATGAGGCCCATGGCGACCACGATCATGAGCACATTCCATGGACGAATCAGCCGAATTCCTGCCCAAGTAGGAGAGTCGGTGACAGGACGTTGCTTAGCCATGTGAGGCGTCAATTAAAACGCGTTGCACAGTCCCTTCCGACTCCGCTCGCTGGTGAAAGGCATAATTGAACCCACCGTGAATGGAATGGCCTCCAACTTCACCGTTTCGACCCAGTGCCAAGTAGCCGACCTGCAAATCATCAGTCGGCATGGAGCGAATGATGCGCTGCACGGCTTCATAACAGGCTTCCCGCGGTGAAGCGCCTTGACGCATCAATTCGACCACCAAAAAGGAGCCAACGGTGCGCATCACGGCTTCACCGAGGCCCGTTGCCGTGGCCCCTCCGACCGCACCATCGACATACAAGCCGGCTCCGAT
>CALGDB010000305.1 GCA_937884175.1 uncultured Flavobacteriales bacterium | reverse complement strand
TCGTGATGCGTTGTGCAAAAAGCTTCGAATACAAAGGCGACGGGTTGGATTTGATGGCGGCCTTGAGGTGGCCGTCTGCGATGGTATTCCTAGGCCCTTCGGCTGAGGGCAAGTCAAGCAAGAGCACTTCGGAGCCGGTTTGGCCGAGGTGGCACGCGATGCGTGATCCCATCACGCCGGAGCCCAATACGGCTACGCGCTTGATTTTGTGAAAAGGAATAGCGGGTGTACTCATGGTGTTGAGGAATGATCAGGAGTGGGGGATGCGTCCGCAGGGACGAGCACCTGTGGATTGTCGAGGATTTCGTTCAGCCGTCGTATTTCATTCAGCAGCCGATCGACGGATTCGGCACCGAGCAGCTGACGCAACCGCTGGTTTACAGTCACGACCAGGTCACGGGCTTGCCTGCGGGCAGTCACCCCGGCTTCAGTTAAGAAAACGCGCATCATTCGCCGGTCGTGTGCATCTGGACGGCGTTCGATCCAACCGATTTCTTCCAGTCCTCGGAGGGAACGAGATAAGCTAGTGGATTCCATGCCCATCTTCGGTCCGAGTTTCGTTGACGGTGTGCCCGAACGCTCAGTGTGGAGCAGAATAAATACGTAGGAGAATGGAATGCCACGCCGTTCGGCTTCATTTGCATACAGCTTGGAGAGTTTGGTCCATCCCCAGCGCAAGTGAAAATCAATGGTTTCTTGTGGCTTCACGTGTCTAAGGTACGCAAAACTTCCTATGCATGCATAGTAATTTCACGAACGCAGGTGAATAGATGCGAATCAGTAATCAAGGCTGGGCTATGCGGCCGTCGATCAAATGCAAACGGGAATCCCCGCGTTGGGCCATGGCGTCATTGTGTGTGACCACGACAAAGGTTTGGCCCTCCCGGTCACGCAATTCAATGAATAGCTCAAACAAGGAGTCGGCATTTCCGGAATCGAGGTTGCCCGTGGGTTCATCCGCCAGCACAACGTCTGGCTCATTCATAAGCGCCCGGGCTGCGGCTACGCGTTGTTGTTCACCGCCGCTGAGTTGATTGGGGAGGTGGTGCAGACGACTCCCCAGGCCGAGGTCTTTGAGCAACCGTTCTGCGCGGTCTTTCTGCCGGCTCGAATCGTTGCCCTGAATCCAAGCGGGCATTAGCACGTTTTCGACCGCAGTGAATTCGGGCAGCAACCGATGAAACTGAAAAATGAATCCAATGCGCTGGTTTCGAAAAGCTGAAAGCACATTGCCCTTCAATCCGTCCACCCGGGTCCCGCCGATGGTGAGGGAACCCGCATCGGGCGCATTCAGAGTGCCTAGAATCTGGAGCAAGGTGGTTTTGCCCGCCCCGCTAGCACCCGAGATGGAGGTAATTTTATGTTTTTCAATGTCCAAGTCGACGCCGCTCAATACGGTAACCTGTCCGTATGACTTGGTGATTCCGCGGGCCTCGATCATGATTTCATTCATGGTTGCAAACTACAACGGAAACCGGCGCTGTGTTTGCTACCTTAGCCCCGCATTGTAAACGATTCATCGCATGAATATTCACGAGTACCAAGGCAAGTCCATTTTGAAGGGTTTCGGTGTGGCCATCCAAAACGGCTACGTTGCTGATACGCCCGATGTCGCCCACGAGGTGGCGGTCAAATTGGCCGAGGAGACCGGTACCGGTTGGTTTGTCGTGAAAGCCCAGATTCATGCCGGTGGACGCGGCAAGGGAACCGTGATCGAAACAGGTTCACACGGCGTTGTTTTGGCCAAGGGGCTGGATGAGGTAAAAGGGAAAGCTGCGGGCATCCTCGGTGGCCATTTGGTCACCGCGCAAACCAATGCCAAGGGAAAGCAAGTCAATAAGGTGCTGATTGCAGAGGACGTGTACGGCCCCGGTGACAGTGAGCCGAAAGAAATTTACATGAGCGTGTTGCTCGACCGGGCAAATGGCCGCAACATCGTCATGTACTCGCCACAAGGGGGTATGGACATTGAAGCGGTTGCAGAGGAGACTCCGGAATTGATCTTCAAAGAATCCATCGACCCGACATTGGGCCTACAAGGGTTCCAAGCGCGCCGCATTGCATTTAACCTCGGACTGAGCGGAAAGGCGTTCAAGGAGATGACCAAATTTGTCAACGCCTTGTACAGCGCCTACGTGGGTAGCGACGCGACGATGTTTGAAATCAACCCCGTTTTGAAGACAGCGGATGACCGCGTCATCGCCGTAGACTCTAAGGTTTCTTTGGACGGCAACGCCCTCTACCGCCATCCGGACTATGCTGCTATGCGCGACACCACCGAAGAGGATCCCACCGAAGTAGAAGCGGATGAGGCTGGCCTCAACTACGTCAAACTGGATGGCAATGTGGGCTGTATGGTCAACGGCGCGGGCCTGGCCATGGCGACCATGGACATCATCAAGCTGAATGGCTCGTTCCCGGCCAACTTCCTCGACGTTGGCGGCGGCGCCACCACCGAGAAGGTAACGGCTGCCTTCAAGATC
>CALGDB010000304.1 GCA_937884175.1 uncultured Flavobacteriales bacterium | reverse complement strand
CGTCGGAGCATAGGTGGAAGGTCGTCCAATGCCCAGTTCTTCCAAGCGCTTGACGAGGCTGGCTTCCGTGTAACGTGGCGCATGCTTCGAAAACCGCTCGGTGGCGACAATGCTTGTGTAGGGTAACGTTTGCCCTTCTTTCATCGCAGGCAAGCGGCCTTCTTGTTCCTTGTCATCGCCCTCATCGTCTTTGCCTTCGAGGTAAACCTTGAGGAAGCCATCGAAGGTGATGACCTGACCTTTCGCTGCAAAATTTTCCTCACGGGTAGAAACTGCGATGCTCGCCGTGGTGTTCTCCATTTCCGCTTCCGCCATCTGTGAGGAAACGGTGCGCTTCCAAATCAAGTCGTAGAGGCGTTCTTGGTCGCGTTCGCCTGTCATGGACTTGCGGCCTAAATCGGACGGGCGAATGGCCTCGTGCGCTTCTTGTGCGCCTTTGGATTTTTTGCCGGTGTACCGCTTGGGGTTTGAATACTTTTCGCCGTACTCGTCTGTGATAACTTGCTTGGCTTGCTTCAGAGCTAGGTCACTCAAGTTGGTGCTGTCCGTACGCATGTAAGTAATGAGTCCGCTTTCATAGAGGCCCTGTGCAACGCGCATGGTGCGCGAAACGGAGAAACCGAGCTTTCGCGAGGCTTCTTGCTGTAGGGTCGATGTTGTAAACGGTGCAGCTGGCTTGCGCTTCGTGGGTTTGGTGACGAGTGACTTCACCGTGTATTCCGCTCCAATGCAATCGGTCAAGAACGAGTTGGCGTAGGCTTCAGTTTTGAAACGCTGGTTCAGTGGGGCTTTGATAGTGAGTCCATCGACAGTGAACTCGCCAACCACACGGAAATCAGCTACGGGTTGGAATCCCGCAATCTCGCGCTCGCGCTCAACGATGATCCGAACGGCGACGCTCTGGACGCGTCCCGCACTCAGCCCGGGCTTCACTTTCTTCCACAGCACAGGGCTCAGGTCAAAACCCACCAGTCGATCCAAGATGCGCCGGGCTTGCTGGGCATTCACCAAGTGGACGTCTACCGTTCTGGGGTTTTCAATTGACTTGAGAATCGCTGTTTTCGTGATCTCCGAGAAGACAATGCGCTTCGTGGATTCGGGCTTGAGCTTCAATGTCTCATATAAGTGCCATGAAATGGCTTCTCCTTCTCGGTCCTCATCCGTCGCCAGCCATACCACTTCCGCTTTGGATGCGGCTTGCTTGAGCTCTTTAACGAGCTGCTTTTTGTCGTCAGCCACCACGTATTTGGGTTCAAATCCCTTGTCCACATCTACACTTTCGCTGCCTTTGGGAAGGTCCCGAATGTGCCCATAACTGCTTTTGACTACGAAGTCTTTGCCTAGGTAACTTTCGATGGTTTTGGCCTTTGCAGGGGACTCAACGATGACTAAATTTTTCGACATGTGCTCGCTTAAAATCGAACGCAAAGAAAGGGATGGAATTTCAATTCGAGCAAATTGCGTTCTGAGCGGAGGGTGTAATTTCACGCCAAGAACATGAGCGCAGACACCGCAATTTCTTCCGTTTCCCGCGTGGATTTCAGGACCAAAATAATGTTTTGGCTCGGGGCCCTGTTGTTGCTTTTTGCAGTGTACGATTTGGGGCACGTCGGCAACAAAATGCCTTGCGGAATGCACCAGTGGCGCCAATGCGATGCGTATTCGATGGCGTTGAATTATGCGATGGAACCACGCGGTTTGTTCCAGCCAGCGATCCATTTTCAACACGGCGCCGGCGGAGGAGAGGCCGTTGGCGAATTTCCCCTGACGTATTTCCTCAATGGAAAACTCTGGAAAGCGATTGGGCTTCAACCTTGGACCCTCCGATGGACCCATTTAGCGCTTTTGCTCCTCGGTTGCTGGTGTTTGTTCCGGACACTGAGCCAGTTGGTATCGCCGAGCAGTGCGCTGGCTCTGACGTGGTTGACGATGGGCTCAGGACTCATGGCGTTTTACGGTCCCAATTACCTTGTCAATGCCGCGGGCTTGGGGTTAGTCTATGTGGGGTGGTGGGAGGCGTACAAATGGTGGCAGACCGGTTGCACGGCGCGCAAGCTGCAGGTCTTGATGGTCTTGGCCTTTTCCTTGGCGTTATTGTTTCGTCCCACCATGGCCCTCGGATTGATTCCGCCGGCGCTGGCGGTCTTCGGAACCAAACAGTGGTGGCGTTGGATGGTGTCACTTGGAATACCGGTGGCCATAGGGGTGGCGTGGGTGGTTTGGGCCAAATGGCTCAACAGCCAAAACGAGAGCGTTTACTTCTTGACGACCATCCGGCCGCTCTGGGAAGCGGAATCCGTCGAGGCCACCTGGCGCGCTTTTCGGGAGGATGTCTTGCCGCACTGGTATCACCCATATCTCATCATGTTGGCACTCATTGGGTTGGTTGCATCAATCGCACGCCCTGCCATCAAACCCAACGGGACCGACCAGTGGCTCGCGGTATCGGCTGGTGCAATTACCGCAGCCTCGGTCGGTTACATCGCGCTTTGGTTCGAGAACTTGAATGTCCATGATTATTACCTAATCGAATTGCAAATGGGAGTGCCCGTCGTTGCAGCGTGGGTGTTGACCCGCTGGAAGGCGGCTGGGCCTGTGGTAAAATGCGCTACATGGGGCGTGTTTATTGCAGCCATGGTTTTGCAATTGGTGGATGCGGGCTTGCGAACGCGGATGAAGCACCGACCGGCCGGCGGATGGTTGTACGAACAGGTGGTGCCTTCGCGGGAGCGTGACATCTGGGCCTGGTTCCATTGGGACCAGAACAGCCGGTTTGGCAACGTGAGCGAATGGACCGAGGTGTTGCGATTGCAAGGCATTCAGCGCAACGACCTGGTGCTGTCTGTGACCGATCCGAGCCCCAACATTTCGCTTAGCCTAATGGATCAGAAAGGGTTTACCAACTTGTACGATGACGCCGTGCAGGGGGAAGAGCGCATTGCATTTTATGTGGGCAAAGGAGCGTCATATTTGGTGTGCAACGATCCCGCGTGGTTTGAAGACCATAAGGAGAGCCGTTGGTTGTCTCAACAAGTGACACAACTGGGAAACTTCCGGGTGTTCGATCTGTTGAATTCTGACGCAAATTTACATCCGTAAAATGCCGAGACGAATCAATAGGACCAAGCGTCATCCATGGGTTTGAAATCGATTTTTTCGAAGGAGAAGGGTAAAGAATACCGCAAGGTCTTTAAGGAGCAAGGATTCAAAGTCTTGGTCAAAAAGTACGGGTGGAAATTGGTGCTGGCGGTCTTCATGTATTATTTGATTCGCGACTCCATTTTGTACATCTTGATTCCCTACTTAATCGCGAAAGGGCTGTTCGACGGGTGAGGCGTGGAGTGTTAAGGGCTGACAAACTGTCAGTTTTTCACTTGGAATCCGTACATTTGTGTTCTACTTTATTGCAGCTATGGCCAACGAATCCTCGAATCCACAGGACCTCAATCACGAACTCATGCACGAATCGCTGCAAGGTTTGCCTACCGTGATTTCAAGCACGCCTTCAAATGGACGCAAGCTCTATTTGGAGAGCTATGGTTGTCAGATGAACTTCAGTGATTCGGAGATTGTGGCAAGCATCCTCAACGAAGCGGGATTCGCTACTACGCGGGATGAAGGAGAGGCGGATCTGATCCTCTTGAATACCTGTGCCATCCGCGAGAACGCCGAGCAACGCGTGCGCACCCGCCTTCGTCAGTTCAAAAAAGCGAAGCAACACCGGCCGGAATTGGTGGTGGGTGTTCTCGGATGCATGGCGGAACGGCTGAAAGAGTCGCTGCTCGAGCAAGAGAAACTAGTGGATTTGGTGGTCGGTCCGGACGCATACCGAGACATTCCTAACCTCGTGGATCAGGTTCACGGCGGGCAAAAAGCGGTCAACGTGCTGCTGAGCCGAGAGGAGACCTACGCGGAAATCAGTCCGGTGCGATTGGATTCGAATGGTGTTACGGCGTTCATTAGCATCATGCGCGGCTGCGACAACATGTGCAGTTTCTGTGTGGTCCCATTCACTCGAGGTCGCGAGCGCAGCCGAGCCCCCGGGAGCATTGTACGGGAAGCCTATGAGTTGTTTGAGGCGGGCTACCGCGAAGTGACGTTGCTAGGTCAAAACGTCGACAGCTACAAATGGAATATCGACAACAAGGGCAACATCAAAAACGAAGGTGAGCCGGTGGTGCGTTTTGCCGAACTGCTTGAACGCGTCGCTGCGGTCAACCCCGATCTGCGTGTCCGATTCTCGACAAGCCATCCCAAGGACATGACCGACGACGTACTCCGCGCCATGGCCCGTCACGAAAACATTTGCAAGTACATCCACTTGCCGGTGCAGTCCGGAAACAGCGATAACCTCAAGCGAATGAACCGGGGCTACACCCGCGAGTGGTACCTCGAGCGCATTGGCGCCATCCGCCGCATCATGCCGGATTGCGCAATTTCTACTGATATCATCGCAGGATTTTGCGGAGAAACGGAGGAGGAGCACCAAGACACACTGAGTTTGATGGAGGCCGTGCAGTACGACATGTCCTACATGTTCATGTACAGCGAGCGGCCGCGAACCCTAGCCCAGCGCAAGTACGAGAATGATGTGCCGGACGAAGTCAAAAGTCGCCGTTTGCAGGAAATCATTGCGTTGCAAAAGAGCCATGGGGAGAGTCGAACCAAGGCGCTGGTCGGCCGAACGTACCGGGTGCTCATCGAAGGCACATCGAAGAAGAGGGATGACCAGTATTTCGGACGGACTACGTACAATACGGTCGTCGTCTTCCCGAAGGAGAACGCGGAACGCGGTACCTACGTGAATGTCCGCGTTCACGACTGCACCGCGGTCACGTTGCTGGGAACCATTACCGACGAACCCGCCGTCGCTTAAACGCCTTGCCATGGATGTACTTTCAATCAAACGACGATTTGGCATCATCGGGACGAGCCCGGCGTTGGACCGTGCGGTAACGGTGGCGTCGCAGGTGGCGCCGACAGACTTATCGGTGCTCGTGCTCGGAGAAAGCGGGGTTGGAAAAGAGGTAATGCCGCGCGTGGTTCATCATTTTTCGAGCCGCAAGCACGGTCCGTTCATCGCTGTCAACTGCGGTGCCATTCCGGAAGGCACGATCGACAGCGGATTGTTCGGCCACGAAAAGGGGGCCTTCACAGGAGCCACTGAGTCGCGCAAAGGCTATTTCGAAGAAGCGAATGGCGGAACCATTTTTCTCGATGAGGTTGCTGAATTGCCCTTGACGACCCAGGTGCGTTTGTTGCGCGTCTTGGAAACAGGTGAATTCATCCGCGTCGGTTCGTCCAAGGTGCAGAAAACGGACGTCCGCGTGGTCGCGGCGACGAACGTTGATTTTGCGGACGCCATTCAGCGCGGTCAATTCCGTGAAGACCTGTATTACCGTCTGAGTCAGGTGCCGATTGATGTGCCGCCGCTTCGTGCGCGCGCCGGAGACATTCATTTGCTCTTTCGCAAATTCACCACCGACTTTTCCGAGCAATACCAAATGCCGCCGCTTTCGCTGGAAGAGGATGCCGTTGAATTACTAGAAAATTACCCGTGGCCTGGCAACATTCGCCAGCTCAAAAATACCACGGAGCAGATGTCCATCTTGGAGATCGAACGCCGCATT
>CALGDB010000303.1 GCA_937884175.1 uncultured Flavobacteriales bacterium | reverse complement strand
TGGAGGACCTCGCGGAAGACGATCCATTCCGGCAGGAATTCGCCTTTTTTGAGCGTGAATTTGCCGGCGTTCGGCCGTTCGAATTGGCCATTGCTATCCCGAAGGGTAAAAATCCACTCAGTGTGGAAATACAGCAAACCATGCAGCGCATCACGGCATATTTACAACAGACCTACGGCGTCGGTTCCATCGTCAGCAGTGACCGCATCTTGGCGCAGGCCAACCGGCTCAACAACGGCGACCAAGCGCGTTTTCACCGCGTACCTGACAAGCAACGCGACATCGATCGTATGACTCGGGCCATGGCACGCGGAGAGAATACCAACCCTCTGGCGTTGGTGGTCAATGAGGAAACGAATGTCCTGCGGGTGTTTGGAAAACTTCCCGACCTCGGTGCCCAACACTACCGGAAACAAGACGAAGCGTTTTTCGAGTGGTGTGCTTCTGAATTCCCCGATTCACCCCTTGATCTTCACGTAACAGGCACTGCACGGCTGATTGACTTGAATGTCGGATCCTTGGCCAGTGACATGGTGTTGGGGTTGGCCATCGCATTTCTGATTGTGGCGTTGATTGCGGGGCTGATGTTTCGAAATGTCTCCATGGTCATCATTTCGCTCATTCCAAATGTTCTTCCATTGCTTATGATCGCTGGCATTATGGGGTGGACAGGGATCAATCTGAAACTCTCCACCAGCATCATTTTCACCATCGCCTTTGGCATCGCCGTGGACGACACCATTCATTTCATCAGCAAATTGCGCATCGAACTGGCCAAGGGCAACGACCTGATGGAAGCCGTGAGCAGCAGTTTTCTCAATGCCGGAAAGGCCATCATCATCACCAGCATCATCCTATGCGGCGGGTTCATGACGTTGTGCCTGAGCAGCTTCTTGGGGACCTTCTACATCGGCGCGTTGATCTCAACCACCCT
This sequence comes from uncultured Flavobacteriales bacterium, assembly GCA_937884175.1. Lineage (GTDB taxonomy): Bacteria > Bacteroidota > Bacteroidia > Flavobacteriales_D > Sanyastnellaceae > UA16. The sequence goes on along the minus strand of CALGDB010000303.1, from coordinate 906 downwards.
CCTGCTAGCCGTGGTGTCTGACCTGTTTTTATTACCCTGGCTCGTGCTGAAATTGCTCCGCTGGAATGCACCCAAACGCCCAAGCATCCTAAGCAAAATTTTGCGACCTTAGGTGCATGGCAACATCTCGAAGGAAGTTCATCAAAGAGGCCACGGCTGTTGCCGGCGTCCTCGGAATTGGAAGTTGGTGGAGCAAGGCGTGGTCTCACCCCCCTGTGTCTTCACCGTTAGAAGGGAGTGGGCGAGCCGCTATGGCTTCTACTTGGAACCACGGCATGTTGGCCAATGATGAAGGCTTCTCGGCACTCGATGCTGGAGGAAATGCGCTGGATATGATTGAAGCCGGAGCGCGGCTGGTGGAAGCGGATGCCGAAGGACTGAGTGTTGGCATCGGCGGTCTTCCCGACCGGGATGGCAATGTGACGCTCGACGCTTGCATTATGGACCACACCCAAAATGCAGGCTCGGTCTGCTTTGTGCAGGATGTTGCCCATCCCATCACCCTCGCTCGGAAAGTCATGGAAGATACCCCGCACGTGATGCTGGCCGGTGCAGGTGCCGAGCAATACGCCCGCGAATTGGGCATGAAGCCCACCAACTTGCTGACCGAAAAAGCGCGGAAGGCTTGGGAAAATTGGCAAACCACGTCCAATTATGAACCCGTGATCAACATCGAAAACCACGATACGATTGGTTTGCTCGCCTTGGACCACAAAGGCCGATTGGCCGGGGGCTGCACCACCAGCGGGGTGGCGTACAAGATGCACGGCCGCGTGGGCGACAGCCCGATTATCGGAGCCGGCTTGTATGTCGATGGCGCTGTTGGAGGGGCGACGGCAACCGGCCTCGGTGAAGCTGTGATGCGCACGGTTGGCTCATTTTTGGTGGTAGAATTGATGCGACAGG
>CALGDB010000302.1 GCA_937884175.1 uncultured Flavobacteriales bacterium | reverse complement strand
GGGATTTACATTGTGAAGAGCTCGAATGGTTGGGCAGAACGACTGGTGATTTCAAGATAAGAGGGTTCTGTTGACAACTGCGAGGTGGCCCGTCAGGTGGCCCAAGGCTTCAAAACCCTGGAAGCACTGAGAATACAGGGCATCTCAAGGGGGTGCACATTATCCCCGGCTCCACTAAATGTGTTGATTTTATTGGGTTTTAAGACTATTGGAGCCCGCTATGGAGCCCTCAATCTTCATGCAAGCGGCAGTCATTGAGTCGGTCCACGAAATACCGATGACGTGAGGGTCGGTCTGAACTTCTTTGTTTTTGGCGACGCCAACGCCGCGCCACAAAGTTTTCCGAACTGAATCACTTTGAATGGCCCTTGGTAATGTCTTACTTGCAGCATGCCTCGATTCATGTTCGTACTGTTGGCCTCTGGTCTCCTCTTCCAAGGCTGTTCCCTTCAAAAGCGCAGCCTAATGTCGGGCTGGCACGTGGAGCGGATCGGACTAGCTCCGGCTTATTCGAAAGCGCTCAATCTTCAGCCAGTAGGGGATATCGCTAACGAAACGCCTGTGTCCAGGGGCGTGACCGAACGGACGCACTTGGATTCGCTGATACCGGTGAAGGCGTTGATGAGGTTTACTCCGCCCAAAGAACTCACTACAGAACCCATAATGCCCCGCTACGTGGAGCAAGCGAAGCTGCATGATCCCCAAGCTCTCGGTGAGGTGGCTTCAAACTCGGGTGTTGAGCCACCCCAGCCTCCCGGTGAAGAAATGGACAAAAAGCGAAAGAAGAAATTGAGTGCAATTGCCGCCTTACTGGGTATAGGAGCCGTGTTTGCATTCAAGCAATCCGAAGAAGTTATTTGGAGGCCAACCGCACGTCGCTTGAAGTGGCTGGGTGGAGGGCTCATTGCCTTGGCGCTGGTCTTCTTGCGATTCGCCTTTCGATTCGAAGACCCAGAATTACCTCAGGAGCGGCCTATTCAACAAGAGCTACCTATGCAAGAATACAGCCTTGCCAAGCGCATAGCAATGGGCGTACTTGGCGGCGTTTTAGGAATTTCGAGTATACCTGCTTTCTCATTCGGGTTTTTTGATCCGAGTTTGTGGCCGTTCCTGTTAGGCGGTGTTGGGTTGGCCTATTTATCATTGCGAGCCTTCTTCGTCGCGTTTCCAAACGCGTTACCAAGGTTGCGTGCCCGATTGACAAATCCGGACAAAGCGGAAGCGCGAACGAGGAAACAACAAGAGCCGGGTCGCGCGGATGAACCCAACCGAAACTGGCTGTGGTTGTTGGCGCTGATTCCTGTGGTTTTGCTCATTTTGGCCGTGTCCTCATTCTCATTCCCTGCGTTTGGGATGTGAGGGCTTGCAAAATTCGATTTTACTAAGGAACCGGAGTTTGGTTTCCTGGGAAGGGGTTGGTGAAAATGCTTCGAGCCTTTCGATAAGTCCCGCGCCAATCCTGATTTGACTGTGAGCACTTCAGAGGTAAAGGGTAGCGAGTGCGGACACAACTTGTATTATTAACCGTTGTGCTGGTGCTAGGTGCTAAATTGGGCCCATTTTTTGGTACTTGCAAACCACGGCTTTCATCAACCTGACTCGCCAAAACCCACGAAAATACCGGGCTCTTGACGGGGTGCCAAAAAGCCGCCGGCTCCACCATCTCCATTGTCACGCACTAGACTGTCGTGACACGAGTCATGCCTCCAGTTGAACTTTACATGGCTCGGTTCATTCTACTCGTAGCTCGAGCCGGTGAAAAGTCGAAAGCTGTCGGCAATTTTGTGACGTGATCGAAGCAAACAAAATCCAATGGCGTTGGTACTCCATCAAGGGAGGCGCCCCTGTTTGCTAATTTTTTTTTGATATCAAACACTTTGCCCCCCTCCGAAATGAGGGGGTTTTTTTGTTTATGAAGTACAATCTCCATCATCACCAGCAGCTTTGTGATTTCCTGACGCCAGTGCAGACTTATCTGTTGTTGCGTGACGAAGGGCATTCATCTGTTCTCTTCGAGAGTACGGATTATCACAGCCGTGAAGATGCCCACAGCGTTGTGGCATTTGATCCACTGGAAACATTAAAGTTTACCCGCGGACAGGTTGAGGCCCTTGGATATGCGGAAGCCATACAGACTTTTCTATCAGGCATTGAATGTGCTGAAGCCACAGATAAAGACGGGTTCTTAGGCATCTACGGCAGTACAAACTTTGAAGCGATTTGTGGCATGGACAAGGACAGTCGTCCACATTCTGGGGGTGATCCTAAGGAATGTTTGGTTCAATACTCTCTCTATCGCTTTGTTCTGATTTTCAACCATTTCAATCAGATTTTGGATTGCTGGGAATTTTGTCCGGCGGGAGAATCCTCTGCAATGTCGTACTTGTTGAATCGCCTTGCCTCTCCAGTTCCTAAACCAGGGCAATTTCGCAAGCGAAGCGCAGTGACCTC
>CALGDB010000301.1 GCA_937884175.1 uncultured Flavobacteriales bacterium | reverse complement strand
CTTGGTGCCACAATACCCTGCGATACTCAAGATCCGGCAGAAAGTGGAACACGACGCATCCCAACGAGCAAAATACCCTCCATATCGGGCGACTGGACCCACACGCCGTGTAGCAATCGACCAGCGGAACCAAACGGTCAATGTCGGCTCGGGTTCGTATGTCGGGACACCTATCGTACGGTACCGTACCGGTTTGCGCCATGAATCCGCGCAGGTTCTCCATTCCCACGACCTCCGATGCCGACGCAAGGATATCGCGTTTCAACTCGTGTATCCACGTCATTTGGTGCGGATTTCCGCGGCGTCTTGTAGGGGTATGCGCAGCGTTGTACACGTGTGATTTTTGCTGCATGTCGTAGATCATCGGCACGAGGTGCCCGGTGACGTCGAGGGTCACGGGCGCGTAATTCTCGTACGAATTCTTCTTGTTTGTTTCGGTTATGGGCGGCGGACGGCACACTGGAAACTTCGATGGCAACGCCAGTCTCAAGGAGACGCGTCGGCCGTCCAAGTGGCACCCGAACGTCTGTAAACCATCCGTTCGCATCAAGGTCCGCAGCATCGACGACATGTGTACCGTCGCGTCGTGTTCCTCGTTCACGGGGGACGGAAGGCCTGGCGGTGTAGACTCCTCGAATGCCGCGATGTCGGCGACGCTGGTAGGGACCGTCGAGTGGCGAAAGACAAACGAGCATTCGTCTTGGTATGCGTCACCATCTATCATGGCATCGTGCTCCCGCAGCATCGTGGGGGCATCCTTGTCGCCCTCGGAAAGCCCGGCCGGCCCGTACGCGTTCAAATTGATCAGCGCGCCCATCAGTTCGGCCTGGTACCGTTTGAACGGCTCGTACAGCGCGTTCACTTGAAAGATGGCGTTCACGCTGCCCCGCAGTCGCCACGTGTTGCTGGCGTACGTGTACTGCTGGGACCATTCGGGGCTGTATTCGTACCACGGCATCGTCCTTCCTCCGACCAAGTCCGTGCCGCCGCTTGTCGGTGCCCGGCCGTAGTTGCTGTCGGCCGGAAACGATTTGGTGGTCGCAAACACGTCGTCGCTCCGCCTCACTTCCAAGGTGTTCCACTGCGGGTAATCCATCCAGTGCGGTTGGCCGGCAAGGTAGGATTCCTGATAGTCTGAATTCAAGGGTTGCTCGATCGAGAAGACGATGCGCGCCGGGTCCAAGGTGCGATTTAGGCTTCGGATGGTGCGTCGGAGGTAGTCTACCCACGGCTGCACCGACTCGACCAATCGCCGCTCCCGCATTCCACGAAGGGGTCCGTCGGCCGGCGGCGCATCCGTCTGCTCCGCGGAGGAGGGTGCTGAAATATTGGGTAAAAGTCGGTTGTTCGGGGAGGTAAACGTCCGCACGGTGATCGCTGCTTCAGTTGATGGTACCGATTCGTTAGTAACATCCACTACGAATG
>CALGDB010000300.1 GCA_937884175.1 uncultured Flavobacteriales bacterium | reverse complement strand
TTGAAATACCGTCGGATGTAAAAGTGGGAAGTCCAGACCGCGAGGCGCTGCTTCAGGGAGCCAGTCCACCAGTTGTCTAAGGTCAACACGACGGGGATGTTCGGCCGCCATTGCAGGGCGATGCGGTTGTAATCCGAATCCATCCATCCCGAGCACACCAGGGCAGTCGGGTTGAAGTCGGCGACCGATTTTTCCAATGCGCCTCGATCCAATCCGGATTTTTCGATCAGTTCGTATTCGTCCGTCGACCCAAATTGAAACGGAGCCTCCGGATTGACCGGCCAGTGGATGATCTGGACCGCTTCCACCCATTCGGACGCACCGAGTTCTTTGGCACAGGCGAGAAAATACCCCGCTAATTCCGAGTACAGAAAGAGAATGCGGTGGGCTCCTTTAGCCGTCATGCCGTATCGAGGTTCAAAACGGAGTCACACCGTTGGGCCAATTCCTTGTCATGCGTGACAAGGATGACGTTGCATCCGGCTCGTGCACGTTCTTTCAGCAGTTGGAACACCACGTCCCGAAGCACGCTGTCCAAAGCGCTCGTGGCCTCGTCCAAGATGAGGACGGGACGCTCGACTTGCAGGGCACGCAGCATGGCCAGCCGCTGTTGTTGACCTCCACTCAAGTTGCTGCCTCCTTCCTGCAATTCGAATTGCAGAGGGTCGCCCCCCAGGCATTGACCCAGCTGCAGGTGTTCAACTAACTCGATGACCTTATCCTCATTCACGGTCGCATCGGGTACTCGCAGGGTAAGGTTGTCCCGGACCGTACCTTGGAATAAGAAGGGTTGCTGGCTCAGGTAGCCCACATTCAAGATCCAGTCCTGGATGGACACGTCGGAGCCCAAATCCTGGGGCTGCGAGCCCGGCGATTGAATGGAAATGGTGCCTGCACTCGGTCGGTGTAGACACAGTAGCGCACTGATGAGGGTGCTTTTGCCGGACCCCGAAGCGCCGACGATGCCGTGAACCTTGCCGTGTTGGAAGGCGTGGGCCAGATCTTTCAGTACCGGCTGTTCAAGGGCCTCGTACCCCAGTGTGAGACCCGTTACGTGGATATCAACCTGTGTAGCGGTTGTTGCCACGTTGCTAGTTTTCTCCCGCCCGGATTCACGGCTGGAATGACCCGTTTCCATGGCTTCCAAGACGTGGGCAAACGTCCGCATTTGCATCACAGCGCTATTGAGCCGGCTCATGGAAGGCATGATGCGGTAGGCGCTGATCGCCATGAAGGTCAACAATTCCAAGAAACCGGCCTGGGGTGTTCCTTGCATCAACGCGATGATGATGGAACCAGCGACGGCAGTCACGGCTAATACCTCGTACAGTTTGGACGGGCTGACTTGGAGCACCGTGGTGTTGCTTTGGATGCGGAAGAACCGCTTCCGGTCTTTCAAGTAGGCATCGCGAACCGCATCCGAAGCGCGAAAGGTGATGACTTCGAGAAAGCCGCGAATGGCGTTGGTGATGAGGGAATTGGTGTGCGGTTCGAGCTGCTTCAGTGAGCGGCTGTAGAGCGCGAGCCGGTGGTGGCGCTCGGCGCGCCTGCGCAAGCCGCCGCGCGCGCCCTCTGGAGCGGG